>JAAYUA010000110.1 GCA_012517935.1 Acetobacter sp.
AGAAAGAAGAGTGCTGTTGCAAGGCTGTTGAAGCGTGAGGGGATGTATTCAGCTATGACAGCAAGGCCCAGGCTGTTCATCAGAAGACCTGCAATTGAGATCAGGGCGTAGCTGGCTGCAAAAGTCCATGGAGACATGAGAGCAGACGTCTGATGAGAGACGTTCCATGCCAAGAGTCCAAATGAAAGAACGATAAAAAGCGATCCCACCAGATATTTGAAATGGAGAGGGGGATTCATGCTGTTTTTGTCGAGATATTTATACGTTGAAACGAGGAGCGGACTGAAGAACATGGTCAGTCCTGCATTGATGGAGACGAACTGTGCTCCCGACAGGTGAGCGATTGTGATGCCTGCAATAGTGAAATCCGGACTGACATCGTGGAGTGCGAACAGAATCATGGATGACGTCGTCTGTTCGTCAAAAACAGCATAGAACATGGCCTGAAGAATAAGGATCAGCGCCATTATCAGACTTTTCCGTTCAGTCGGATTGCAGCGGCTTGCCAGAAGAATCCAGAGCAACGGCAGGCAGAAGCTGATAATGGCGAAAATATGCTGTCCCAGAGACGGATTGTTCATGATGGCATAGAGTGCGCCAAAAGCGATTATGCCTCCTGCAAGCATTGTAAATATGTTGCCTGATATATGCGTGGAAGAGGTCTGTTCTTCTGATGGGATTCGAAAATCCGTGAGCAACATTCCGGAAAGCCCAGCAGCAACACACAGAGCACAAAGGCCGAAGCTTGCCCCCCATCCGAAATGATGTGCGATCCAGGGGAGTGTCAGAAAGGCGGTGGATGCACCGAGATTGACTGCAAAAGCATAGAGTGTGAACAGGTTGTCGCTGCGTTCTCCCGGCTGGAGGAGAGAGCGGATCATGGATGCGACATTCGGTCGTGTTAGACCATTGGCGAGCGCGACGGCGGCCAAGGCTGCGAGAAAGCCGCTTTTCTGTGGGTGAAAAAGGGCAAGGCAAGCGAGAGCCACCATTTGCAGGCAGGCTCCTGTGACAACGTTTCTTCTGGCTGCCGAGGGTGACAGTCCGCTGATGCCGCCGATCAGTGTGCTGGCAAATGCCAGACCGCTGAAACTGGCGGCAATCAGGTTCGCATTACCCTCTTTTATGCCGAGACTAAAAAGACTGTAGTTCAGCAGCAGGCCTTGCAAGCCATAAAAACCGAAACGCTCAGTCGCTTCGAAGAAGAGAATGGAGAGCAGCTTCAAGGAAAAATGTTTGTCACGCATGCTATGGCCTGAGCCTCAAGTAAAAGTATCGATCTATTCGGCAGGCTTTTTATATTTGCAGGCATGAGGCGGTAGCCAGCAGGGATCGGGTCTGAATGTGACTTTGATTCCCCAATAGCGATATGGTTGCGAAATCGTATCATGAGGGAGCGCTGGTGTCACGGGACCAGCCAAGGGGCGGTGAAGTGCAATCCACCGTTCACCTGTCTGATCGGGCACGGATCTGAAATCATTGATGTGTTTCTGAAGTCCGATCTGATCTCTGATCGAGAAATCACGGAAGTAGGTTTCATTCCATCCCGGAGGAGTTTCCGGGACTTGCACCATCATGATCCCCCGATCTTCGGGTTTTCTTTCTGCGGGAAGAAGACGAATGCAGGTGACAAGGAACAGGGCAGCCATGGTTGTCGCGGCGATTTTCCACTGGGCGGAAAATAAAATGGACAGGAAGTACCAAGCCATGATGCCCAGTGCAGGGAAGACCCATTTGAAATAATGAATATTATGATAACGCCAGAAACCTGACGGAATCAGATCTGTATAGGAGAAGAAAAGCAGGCTGTATGTTATGCATAATACTGACAGGAGTATGAAAGGAATATGTTCTCTTTTTTTTGCGGTCAGAAATAGTGTGACCAGACCGCACAGGCTGAGAAAAATCCAGTGCATATTTTCGAGAATGCCGTAACCATCAGGAAACCAAGGGCGAGGTGTGAGCAGCAGGAGATAGGTTTTCCACCAGAGAAGATCGGTCCGAAATCCAAGATTTTTGGAGATAACCATATACTGACTTGGGTGCGGTCCATATATGCTGAGATATAAGATGCCGCAGAGAGTCAGGAGTCCTGTAAATCCCACTGTTGCGGAAGAAAATTCTTTCCAGGAAAAAGTGCGATTATAAATTGAAGTTATCAGGCAGAACGTCGCGATAATTCCTGAAATCAACAGATCTGTTGGTCGGGTGATGGGAATGAAAGCCAGAATCATGCCGAAAATAAAAAAAAGTAGTGTTCTTTTCTTTGAAAACTGCCTTGCTCCGGGAAGGAGAGATAATCCAGTTCCAAGCGTTATTGCCCACCAGATCAGCGGGGATGCCAAAGATGTGTTCCATGGTTCGGACCATACTGTCCTGACGGCGTCTGGGAACATCGTGCAGTAAATTGTAATGATAACTGAGATCAGAAGCGGAATGCCGGTCAGTCTGCCAAAGGTGATAATGGCAGCGCCTGTTGCCAGAAGGCAAAGCAGGTCAGGGATCAGGTAAATATGGTAGCCCATCCAGGCGAATGGAGCGCCTATCAGCGCATATCCGAAGGGATACCAGTGTTCTGATTCGGTAAGGTTTCCATGAGCAAGAGCTTGTGCGGACTGGAGATATTTTGACTGATCAAACCATCCCCACCACCCTTCAGGAAAACGTGCATCAGGTTGGGGGAGTGCCATATCATGGAAATATCCTGATAAATAAAAATAACTTAATAAAATAGCTCCAATAAAAATAATAAGATTATTTTTCCATGTATTGCTGAGAGGGGGCATCGGTTTCCTGTGAGATAAAATTTTATGCTGAACGTTGTTTGATACTGAAAAATCTGACTGATATTTTCAGCCGGGAACAGACAGATCGGTAAGGCGGCGATATTCTTCCATTGCAAAACGATCAGTCATCGATGCGATATAGTCAGCGATCACGCGCATACGGATTGCATCTGATGCTGCGCCAGACGCAGTGTCACGCCAAATGTCGGGCAGAAGGGAAGGGTCGCTGGCCAGAATATTGAACAATGCGCTGGTTGTTGTCCGAGCCTTGCTGGTCATTCGGTTGACTTTCCAGTGGCGATACAGGCGGGCGAACAGGAACTCACGGATGGCGCCGTTGGCATCGGCGATGGCGGGGCTGAAGCTGACGACGGGACGCGGGGCATGCCGAATATCATCAGCGCTTTCCGGTTCCAGACGGGCAATGCTGGATATGGTCTGGGCCAGCATGTCGGAAGCCAGAGTGTTGATGACGCGACGTATGGTTTCGTGCCGGATGCGTTTTTCGAGGATGGAGGCGTTGTTACGTCCATCTACTGATTGCTTTGGAAGCGAGAGAGCCTGCTGTCTCGCTTCTTTCAGGGCATCGCTGACAAGGGGAACCTGCTCCAGATCATCAAGAGAGATCAGACCGGCCCGGATGCCATCATCGAGATCATGCCCATGATAGGCGATATCATCGGACATGGCGGCAATCTGGGCTTCGGCGGAAGCAAAACTGTCGAGTTCCAGGGGGTGAATGGCGTTATATTGCCGCAGCCATTCATCGGGATGATCGACAGGGCCATTATGTTTGGCGAGCCCTTCCAGTGTTTCCCATGTCAGATTCAGACCATCGAAGCCGATATAGCGACGCTCAAGCAGTGTGACCTGTCTCAATGCCTGCGTGTTGTGGTCGAAGCCGCCCCATGGCTGCATGGCGGCAGCCAGCGCATCTTCTCCGGCATGCCCGAAGGGTGTGTGGCCCAGATCATGCGCCAGAGCGATGGCTTCCGTGAGATCTTCATCCAGTTGCAGCCTGCGCGCCAGGGAGCGCGCAATCTGCGCGACTTCGAGGGAGTGGGTCAGGCGCGTGCGGAAGAAATCTCCTTCATGATTTATGAAAACCTGTGTTTTATATTGGAGACGTCTGAATCCGGAAGAGTGAATGACGCGGTCTCTGTCGCGCTGCCATGGTGAGCGTGTTGTGGCTTCCGCTTCCGGATGAAGGCGGCCTTGGCTTGCACGGGCGCTGACGGCGTAGGGAGCAGGGGACATTTTCATTCCGGTTCAGCTTGTGCGCCATACAGCGCAGGCAAATGTCAGTCTTGGTTTTGGGCTTACCACTTGAACGAACACGGTAGCAGTCAGACGAGCGGCTGAGAAGGCGATGGAGAGTTGAGAAAATCTTTGATGCTGGTCGGGCGCCTATGCGTCCATCTCTATTATGCAGTGATTGAGGAGAAGAGATAGGCGAATATCCGGGAAACGTTTTCCTTGAGTGTGGATTTCGAAGCCTTCAAGCCATATCTGTTCTGTTCGGATAAAGGAAATGCAGACGATTTCCCTTTGATCTGGTGTTGATGTTCGGAATATTTGTGATCCCGAGACATCGAACACTTCTCCTTTTGTGCACTTCCTCGGTTTGGGCAGCGCGAGAAAGCTCTTGTCGGTGTGAGAGGATGCTCCTCAGATGGTGTCACGGACGCAAAGATTATCTGATCATTTCGTGAATGCCTGATATGGATTGGTTCATTTGAAATCCTGCAAGAGTCAGGATCAAATCAGGATATCAAGGAATGTTTTTTCGATCCTTCGGACTTCCGATTTACGATGAAGGAAGTGTGTGTTGGTCGAGCAGGGCAACATTTTCATGAATAGCTCTGATTAACGCAGCGACTGCCTGATTATCCTTCGTGATTTCCTGATGTTCCAGAATAAAGGGCAGATCGGCGAGGCGAGGTAAACCAGCCATGGCAGCATCGATAATCTGCACGCCATCGGGAATGAAATGACGGCCAAAGACCGAGATCCCAAGGCCTGCGATCACACCAGCACGTAATCCTGTGATGCTCAGGCTTGTGTGGGTAATGGTGAAGGGGATGTGAGCCGCATGTAAGGCCTCAAGAGCCATGCTGCGACTGACACTTGGTTCCGGATGCAATGCGAGAGGAAGAGGGCGTTGTTTACAGATGTCCGGTTCTTCGGGGGAAGCAACCCAGACGAGTGGGTCCGCCATGAGGGGGACAGCCTGTTGTGTTGCGGTTCTGCTTTTCACAAGAACAATATCAAAAGCGCCGGTGTGAAATTTATCCAGAAGATTTCCGCTCAGTCCGACTTCAATCTGCAAAGTGATGCCCGGATAAAAGCGCCGAAAGCGCCGGAGGATATCCGGAAGTCTTGATGTAGCAAAATCTTCTGCAACCCCCAGTCTGACATGTCCGGTCACTCCTGGTGTAGTCAGGTCACGCTCCGCATCTGCAATGGCATCCAGAATACGTCTGGCATGTGGGAGAAAACGCTCTCCTTCCGGCAGAAGGGCTACACGATGTGTTGAGCGCTGGAACAATTGCTGCCCGAGTTGCGTCTCAAGTCTGCGGATATGCTGGCTGATGGTGGACTGTGTCAGTCCCATGCGTGCTGCTGCGAAGGTGAAGTTTCTTTCTTCGGCGACGGCAAGAAAGCTTTCAAGGAGATCAGTATCAATCATGATATAATTATTAAGATATCCACTCACCAATGTGTCAATAATTTATTCTTCCACTGAGCAGTTTTCGAGGCGTAGTGTGATCTTGGCCGGATGCAACGTCGAACAGGACTGGATTGATGACGGACTGGACAAAGCAAAGAAAAGAGCGAGCACGGCGCCTCGAAGAAGTTGCTTCCTTGGTATCAGGCAAGGTTGTGCAACCAGCGAGTGTCACGCCGCTCCTCGAACGGATTATCTGTAGTGGAGACCGTGTGTGTCTCGAAGGGGATAATCAGAAGCAGGCAGATTTTCTTGCGGAATGCCTCACACAGGTTGACCCTTCTCAAGTGCATGATCTGCATATTGTGCAGTCCGGTCTGGTTTTGTCCGAGCATCTGGACCTGTTCCGGTTGGGCATCGCCCGCAAGCTTGATTTCTCATATTCAGGTCCACAATCAAGCGCGATCGCTAGGGCGCTGGATCAAGGGAAAATTGAACTTGGAGCGATTCACACCTATATTGAGCTCTTCGCCCGTTATTTTATTGATCTGACTCCGAATGTTGCGCTGATTGCTGCTGTCAGCGCAGATCGCAACGGTAATTTATATACAGGGCCGAATACAGAAGATACGCCAACCATTGTTGAGGCGACGGCATATAAAAACGGCATTGTAATCGCTCAGGTCAACAAAATTGTTGATGAAGTCCCGCGCATAGACATTCCTGGTGATCAGGTCGACTTCATCGTTGAAGCGCCAAAGCCATTTTATGTTGAACCGCTTTTCACGCGCGATCCGGGAGCCGTCACTGAGACCCAGATCCTGATGGCGATGATTGCTCTCAAAGGGATTTATGCAGAATATCGCCCTCGCAGGCTCAATCATGGGATTGGTTTTGCCACAGCTGCGATTGAACTTCTTCTGCCAACTTATGGAGAGCAGCTTGGCTTGCGTGGAGAGGTTGCAACACATTGGGCACTTAATCCACATCCAACGCTGATTCCGGCGATAGAAAGCGGCTGGGTGCAGCAGATACACTGTTTTGGCAGTGAAGTCGGCATGGATCGTTACATGTCAGCCCGGCCAGATGTCTATTTTATCGGTCATGAAGGAACATTGCGTTCAAATCGGCTTCTTTGCCAGAATGCAGGTCTTTATGCCTGTGACATGTTTATTGGTTCGACCTTGCAAATTGATCTTGCAGGGAATTCTTCGACTGTCACACCTGATAGAATAGCCGGATTTGGTGGCGCGCCCAATATGGGTTCTGACGCTCATGGGCGTCGTCACGTTTCAGATGCATGGCTAAAGGCGGGACATGAAGCGGCAGGTCATGATGGTCCTCTTGTCCGAGGCCGCAAGCTGGTGGTTCAGATGGTCGAGACTTTTGGCGAAGGCATGAAGCCCGCCTTTGTTGAGGAACTCGACAGTATAGCCCTTGCACGCAAGCTGGGTATGCCACTGGCTCCCGTTATGATTTTTGGTGATGATGTCACGCATATCGTCACAGAGGAAGGTATCGCCAATCTCCTGTTGTGTCGTGATGCCGATGAGGTCGAGCAGGCCATTCGTGGTGTTGCAGGCTACACGCCGGTTGGTTTGGCGCGTGATCGGGCCAAAGTTGAAGCCTTGCGGCAACGTGGCGTGATCCGTCGTCCTGAGGATCTGGGGATCGATCTTTTGCAGGCTGATCGCAATTTACTGGCCGCACGCTCCATCCGTGATCTCGTGACGTGGTCTGATGGTCTTTATGCACCACCATCAAAATTTCGGAACTGGTGAGGTCTGCCATGGAAAAATTCACCATACATGCCCGAGCAAAAGCAACATTAAGCGGCAAATCTGCTAACGCGATTACAGGTGTTGTTGCGTCTGGAAATCTGGAGATTCTTTTTGAAAGAAAAGGAGATTCTCTCGATGTTACGGTAGATGTGATGACCGCATCACACGGATATCAGCCTGTGTGGGAGGCTGTCATCAAAGATTTTGTCGAGAGAGTTTCTCCGGGTGGGATGCATATTGCCATTCACGATAACGGAGCGCGACCTGACACGGTTTTACTGCGGTTGATGCAGGGTGCGCGGCTTATGGAGGCGCAGTCATGATTCCTGAAAATGTCATGAATGAGCCAAGCTGGTATGAATCGTCTGCCCGGGCGCGGATTAATGGTCTGCTTGATGCAGATAGTTTCAGCGAAATTCTTGGCCCAGTGGATCGGGTGATGAGCCCTCATCTGGCTCTTTTTGATCTGCCGCCAGCTTTTGATGATGGAATGATTATTGGTCGTGGGTCGATTGATGGTCGGTCCGTTGCTGTCGCTGCTCAGGAAGGGCAGTTTATGGGCGGGACATTCGCCGAAGTCAGCGGCGCAAAGCTTGTCGGTTTGCTCAGAGCAGTAGCCAGAAGTGCAGGAACACCTCAGGCTGTCAGTACTGTCTTTCTTTTGCTGGATACAGGAGGGGTACGACTTCAGGAAGCGAATGCTGGTGAAATGGCTGTTTCAGAAACTATTCGTGCCATTCTGGATGTCAGAAAGGCCGGTGTGCCTGTTGTCGCCCTGATCGGAGGACGTGCCGGAGCATTTGGTGGAGGAGGACTGGTAACCGCCTGCTGCTCGCACATCATTATTTCGGAACAAGGACGTATTTCAGTCAGTGGACCTGAAGTCATTGAGACCAACAAAGGCGTGGAAGAATTTGACTCTCGGGACCGGGCTCTGGTCTGGCGTGTTACGGGTGGGCGTAGTCGCGTTCTGCTGGGCGGGGCTGACGCTTATGTCAAAGGTGACATTGCCAGTTTCCGTAAATCTGCCGCACAGGTAAGCAATAGTGTTCCTTCCTTCTCCCTCCAGACGCTGGAACAGGAGCAGGAGAGGCTGGAGCAGAGACTGCAGGCTTATGGTGGCTGTCGTGATACCCCGGAAATCTGGACAATCGCAGGTCTGCCCACACCGGATGGAATTGCAGATCTGACCGAGGATGAGTTTATCCGCCTTTTGGCAAAGGAGGGAATCCGTCATGATGCCCGATAATCTGATTTCAGTTTTGTTCCCGGAGGGGCATAGTCTTTCGTCCGGAGCAGAAAATACTCTGTCAGGGCAGGCCAGATCCGGTGGAAAGGATGTTGAGGTTCTGGGCATTAACAATGGTGCACCTCTTGGTCCTGAAACGGCAATCATTCTCGCCGGTCATGTGCTCGAGATTATAAAATCAAACAGCAAGGCGCCGATTGTTTTTCTGATCAATACAGCAAGCCAGAGAATGACCCGGCGCGACGAGATGCTTGGGCTGAACGAATATCTTGCACATCTTGCAAAGAGTATTACATTGGCAGGGGCTTCAGGGCACAGAACGATCAGTGTGCTTTATGGGACGGCTGCAGCTGGTGCATTTATTGCTACGGCGCTTGCAACGCAAACAATGATTGCTGTTGATGGTGCGCATCCGAGTGTGATGGATCTGCCCTCTATTGCGCGTGTTACAAAATTACCATTGGATGTTCTTGCTGAAAAGGCAAAGGAAACACCCGTTTTTGCTCCAGGTGTTGAGCCGCTTGCTGCGACAGGTGCTGTAACTGAGATATGGAAACTCTCTGATGGGCAGTGTGCTGAACGTCTCAGTGTTCTTCTGGCTGATGAGCCGGTGAGTGATATTGATACGCGAGATGTGCTTGGGGCCAGTCGTGGTGGTCGCAAAGTCGCTTTAGAAATCGCTAAACGTGTGGAAGATGCTTTCTTGCACATTTCTGTTTCAGAAAAGGCAGGCTGATGTTGCCGGTCTGGCGGCACAGACTTCTTGTCGTCAGACCGGATGTCTGGCGCGGGATATGCGCGGATGTGCAGATTGATCTGGATGATGCACATACGAGAGATCTTGTGCTTGATTGGGCAGATAAAGGATGGCCTCTGATTTGCAGGCGACCTTACGAAAGTGAGCTTGCAGAGATAAATGCAGGCGGAATAGCGCTTGGTCTGCCTTTGCCCCCCGCGATGGGTAAGAAACGTCTCGGGTTTATAATCCCTTCTTGTGCACTGTCATTTTTTTCTGGTGCTTCATGGCCTTGCAATGACATATCCAGCCCCGGTTTAACCTCTGCACGTCTTGAAGACATCAGCTTGTTGGGTGAACTGGGTGCACGGCACGGAGTTGCACCAGAGGCAACGGGAAGCCTGCTCTGGGAAACTCTAACAGGTTTACCTTATCTTTCTGAAACGTCAGACTTCGATGTCATGTGGCGTCTTCCTGCTTCAAAACTCGAAGATCAGGAAGGTCTTTCTGCTTTTCTTTCTGATCTGGATCATACTGCACGTAAGCTGTCAGTAAGTCTGGATGGTGAAGTTATTTTCCCTGATGGTCGTGCTGTGCAATGGCAGGAACTTCACTCTGCGCGGCCTGATGACGAAGTTCTTGTAAAAAATCTCACTTCTGTCGCGTTGGTGCAGGTCAGAACTCTGGCAGGCTTATGGGGGAGGTTGCCCGCATGAATCTTGCCGTCACGCAAACTCTGGATGTTCCTTGTGTTGCATCAGCTGGTAGGATTGCGCAGATAGCGCAGGATTGTCTGATTGATGAGGTAAGAACCTGGCCGAAGCCTGGTCTTGTCAGCCACATTGATGCCGGTAGCCATACCGACATGACGGTTGCCCATTTTGAGGTGAGCGCGCGGGCTATAAGCCCTTATTTTTCTGATCTTTACCGTGCGGGTTATGATGGTGCGGATCTGTTGGTTTTGCGCAAGACAGGCGTGACGGCAGAAGCGGCCATGCTGCATGCAACGGGTGGCATCAACACACATCGCGGTGCGATATGGGCTTTAGGTCTGTTGAGTGCAGCTCTTGGCTGGCGTGATGCTTGCAAGGCAGAATTGTCCTGTTGCGATATTGTGCGGCAAGTGTGGGGCGCAGAAATTCTTGCGACCGCACAGACGCCATTCAGTCATGGCGGCATTGTTCGCCGACTTTATGGTGCTGGTGGGGCGCGTATAGAAGCAGGGATGGGATTTCCCTTTATTACCTCTGTTGGTTTGCCAGCATTGCAGCAGGGACGTCAGCTATGCCCGGATGATGAGGAAGCTGCCCGGGTGCAGTGCTGCATGGCTTTGATTGCGAAGCTTGAAGATACCAACATTTTGTATCGCGGTGGCAGAGAGGGGCTGTCTTTTGCGCGTGCGGGCGCTGCGATGTTTCTCAGGTGTGGCGGGGTCGGAAATCCCGCATGGCGGGCCAACGCACAGGCTCTGCATCGTGATTTTGTTTCACGCAGGCTGTCTCCTGGTGGTGCGGCTGACGGTTTGGCTATTTCTCTTTTTCTTGAGCGTACGGAGAAAATCCGATCTCATTGAGATGTCCTTTAACAATAATAAGAACGGGACGTAACATGATACATATTCTTCTTGTTTCTCTGGTACCAATTTTTGCTGTGATGGTAGCTGGATATATAGCTGGAAAACGTGGGAAAATTGATAATAAAAATGTTGCCAGTCTGAATGTGCTGACCATGGAGTTTGCTCTGCCTGCAGCTCTTTTTGGCACAACAGCACGGGCATCACGTGAGGTCCTGGCGGAGCAATGGCCGCTTCTTTTTACATTGCTTCTGGCGATGCTGATTGTTTTTGCTTTTGTCTGGGGGTTATCGAAATATTTTTCAAAGTTCTCTGCAGCAATTTCTGCGGTGATCGCATTGAGCGTAGCGCTGCCGAACTATGCTGCAGCAGGTATTCCTCTGGCATCTGCCGTGTTCGGGGTTACAGGAAAACTTTATATCACGACGGCCATTGTCTCTGGTGCAATCGTCATGTCTCCTCTGACCCTTGCCTTTCTTGAGGCACAAAAAGCAGGTGTAAACGAAAAGGGTCTATCGCTTCTGTTCGTTTCGATCGGGAGATCTATGCTCAAACCACTGGTTGTGGCTCCGTTTCTTGGTGTCGCAATTGCGCTTCTGGGTATCGTTCTGCCTGATTATATTCTGCGTTCTTTCGATCTGATTGGACAGGCAACGGCAGGTGTAGCACTCTTTGTGACTGGGTTGATCCTGAGCGCACAGAAAGTTTCTCTTTCTCCCCGCATTATGTTTCTCAGTCTGTTGTGCAATGTTGTGCAGCCTTTGCTGGGATGGGGTTTGACGATGATTATTCCCATGCCGGTTGAAATGGCGCATGCTGTCATTCTGTTAATGGCGCTGCCTGCCGGTTTTTTTGGCCTTCTGTTCGCACTGCGGTATCAGGCAGACAGTCAGGATGCCGGGTCCATAATGGTTGTAAGCACTGTGATGAGTCTTGTAACATTGACCATTGCACTGGCACTGGTTGCCGGAACATCTATGAATATTCTACCGTAATATGATCTAAGGGAGAGGTTCGATGGGAGATGTGCTGGCGATTCTGTGTTCAGGGCAGGGAGGCCAGCATGCGGGCATGTTTGATATGATTGCGGACTGTCCGGAAGCTCTTCCTGTTTTTGATGAAGCAGCTGCAGTTCTTGGTGAAGATCCAAGGGTTTTCGTAAAACAAAGTGATACGGATAAAATCTACTCAAATCGAAATGGGCAGATTTTGTGTTGCACTATGGCTCTGTCCTTGTCCGCTGTTCTCAGGAAACATCTTTCGGGCCAGAGGATTCTTTATGCAGGTTACAGCGTTGGTGAGCTGTCGGCATGGGGGCTGGCTGGATGTCTTACATCCGTTCAGGTTCTAGAACTCGCGGCACGCCGTGCAGAATTGATGGATGCAGTCAGTCCAAAAGAGGCGGGCCTTGCCGGAGTTGCCGGTCTGTCCCGGCATATCATTGACGAGATTTCTCAAAAAGCCCAAGTCTCTATTGCAATTTCCAATACAGATGAATCGGTCGTTCTTGGCGGGACCAATGAGGGGCTGGATAAAGCGGTGGCTTTGGCCCTCAGTGCGGGAGCGGGAACAGCACGGCGCCTGAAAGTTGCCGTGCCTTCTCATACGCCATTGCTTCGGGGGGCTGTGGCCCCTCTTCTGGAATATATTCTCTCATTGCATCCTGTACCCCCGCGAGCAGGGGCGCGGCTCATCAGCGGTCTTGATGGTGAACCTGTCTTTCAAATTGAAGATGGCGCGCAACGTCTTGCACGGCAGGTTGCAACCACAGTGCAGTGGGATGCATGTATGGAGGCCTGCCTTGAAGCCGGAGCCCATAGCATTCTTGAGTTGGGGCCGGGAGCAGCTCTCGCCCGTATGGCGCATGCGGGTATTCTGAAAGAGTCTCGTGTCAGAGCAGCTGAGGATTTTCACTCCCTGTCAGGACTTGTGGCATGGCTGGATGAGAAAATTTAGAATCTGGTGAGGTGGAAAACATCTTTGATCCTTAAAATGGCATTTATATATCATTGTATTTTTCTATTGTTTGCGTCTTCAATGTTTTCCGGAACTCCATGAATTCTTTATCTTTCAAGCCCGGAAAACGAATTGAAACTGTAGTTCCAGATGGAATTTATGATTTTCTTTCATCCTACAGGGAAAGAATGTTGAGACTGTCAGGAGTTTCTTCAGGGGATATCCCCATTTTCAGATCAGTTATAACATGTTCATTTTTCTGTTTTTCCCGTTGGTTTTCCAGAATTCGGCTCGGCATCTTCAAAGGGAAATGGCCGCGCGATACGTTGGTTGATATCGGGTGTCAGACGATGGGCAATGGGTGGAAATGCGCGGGAACGGCAATCCGTCCAATCGCAAAGATGGCATGAAATCCCGATGGGAGTTGGTTCTGCATTGAGATTGAGCCGATCTCCATAAACAACTTCGTCTGCCCGCGAGAGTTCGCAGCCGATTGCAACCGCATGCACCGGTCGGATATCGCGCCAGTGCGACACGGTTCCGGAAATTGTTCGGGCAATCGAAAGAAATTTCAAACTGTTCGGAAAGGCGACAACCTGTGTCTGGATTTCTCCCGGATGGGCAAAGACGGTGCAGGCGTTCCATTGCGGGCAGGGGTTGCCATGTCGAGGAATTGGAAAGCCGCAGGCGGAAAAGCTTTTGGTAATATTCCCAGCAGCATCGTTCTTGACGAAAAAGAATGGTACGCCACGCGCACCAGGGCGTTGCAGGCTTGTCACGCGTTGCGCGGCCTGATGGAAGGAAACGCCAAACCGCATGCTGAGAATATCGAGATCATAACGACAGGTCTGGGCGGTATTCAGAAAGGCTTCATAAGGCATGAGAAGGGCGGCTGCTGTATAATTTGCAAGCCCAATATGCAGGAATGTTCTTGCATCATCCGTGCTTGGCTCTTCTTCATCCATGATCTGCCGGATGACCTGATCTGCTTCGAACAGCATGAGCTGGAAGGCCATCTGGAAGCCTCGGCTCTCGCGCGGTAGAAGGTCCGAGAGAACAAGTGTCTTTTCCAGAGGATCGTAACGCCGGAGGACATCATCTTCGGCAAGCACGCGCACCAAAACACCGTGACGCTGACGCAGTCGGGTTGCAATGGCATGATTGAGTTCTGACTGTGGCAGGTCTTCTCCCCGGGCAAGGCCTGCATCATGTGCCATGTCGGCACGCATGTCGTCAGCCATTTCTTCAAGAGAGGCAAAGTAGTTCATCCGCTTGTCATAGATATGTCTCACCTCTTCGTGTGGAAGAATGATCCGTTTGCCGCCGGGCAGGGCCATTCCTTCGGCATCATGGCGTGCGGCGCGCCAGGCCTGATGCAGGGTAAGAATCGCACGGGCAGCCGAAGACTGGGCGGCAATCGCAGTAATTTCGTGAGCGGCATTTTCCATGTCGGTGCCGAGTTCCGGCTCGGAGAGCGCTTCACGAAGAAGCACTTCGACCTTCTGTTCTTCAGCACCGGAAAGCACCTCGATTCCGACATCGAGCGTGCGTGTCAGCTTGATCAGCAAGGATGCCGTAATGCTGCGCTGATCATGTTCGATCAGGTTGAGGTAACTGGCCGAGATGCCAAGGCGGCTTGAAAGTGCCTGCTGGGAGAGTTTCTTCTCCTTGCGCAGCCGGCGGACGATCTGGCCGATCCGTGTCGATGGTGCTCTGATCATGACAGGTTTTACAAATAGAGATTTATTTTTGTAAGCATATTTACATCATTCATAGCGCCATCACCTTAATGCTGTAGAAAAAATTACTTATTGAGACTTATATGATTCCATCACGAACTTGAAGAGGGACTTCGTTATGTCAGTCAATGAAATTGAAAAACGCATGCATGATCCAAAGCGTTTCGCTGGCATTAAACGTGATTACACGGCCAGGGATGTCGCAAAGCTTTCGGGTTCGTTCCCGATCGAGCACACCATCGCCAGAATGGGTGCCGAGCGTTTGTGGAAACTTCTTCATGAAGAACCTTATATCAACGCTCTGGGTGCGCTGACAGGCAATCAGGCCATGCAGCAAGTCAAGGCAGGCCTGAAGGCAATCTATCTGTCGGGATGGCAGGTGGCGGCTGATGCCAACCTTGCGGGTGAGATGTATCCGGATCAGTCCCTCTATCCTGCGAATTCGGTCCCGAACGTTGTTCGTCGTATCAACAATGCCCTGCGTCGCTGTGACGAGATTGCGACTCTTGAAGGTGATGTCCATCAAAACTGGATGGCACCTATTGTCGCAGACGCCGAAGCTGGATTTGGTGGGCCGCTCAATGTGTTCGAGCTTATGCGGGCCATGATTTCAGCGGGTGCAGCAGGCGTTCATTTTGAGGATCAGCTCGCTTCCGAGAAAAAATGTGGTCATCTGGGTGGGAAAGTTCTTATTCCCATTTCCCAGCATATTCGCTCTCTCAATGCAGCAAGACTTGCTGCCGATGTTGAAGGTGTGCCCACGGTTCTTGTCTGTCGCACGGATGCCCACTCGGCCCAGCTTCTGACATCTGATGTTGACGAGCGTGACCATCCATTCCTTTCGGGTGAGCGTACGCCGGAAGGCTTTTTCCGGATCAAGGAAGGTCTGGGCGTTGAGTATGCAATTGCACGCTCGCTTGCTTATGCTCCTTATGCCGACCTTCTGTGGTGGGAGACATCAGAACCAAATCTTCAGGAGGCTACCCGCTTTGCCGAGGTCATTCGCAAGGAATTCCCCGGCAAGATGCTGGCCTATAACTGCTCCCCATCCTTCAACTGGAAAAAGAAGCTCTCGGAATCTGAAATCGCCAATTATCAGAAGGAGCTTGGTAAACTCGGGTATAAATACCAGTTCGTCACGCTGGCTGGGTTCCATGCGCTGAATTACTCCATGTTCCGTCTTGCTCATGGTTACGCCGAGCGTGGCATGGCGGCATATTCCGAGTTGCAGCAGGCTGAATTCGCTGCCGAGGTCGATGGTTACACGGCAACGCGTCATCAGCGCGAAGTGGGAACCAGCTGGTTCGATGCGGTGGCAACGATTGCCAGCGGTGGCCAGTCTTCCACAACGGCCATGCATGGTTCCACCGAGCACGAGCAATTTCACGATCACTGATCATATTTCGGGTCGCCAGACGGTCTGGCGACCTTAATTCCCTTCTGCATATGCAAGCCGGTCTGCCCTGCAGCAGGCCGGTTTGTTTTCCCGGAGACAGGATAATGACTTCCCGCATTTCCATCGATCATATCAGCGTGGATCGCAGGCTTCATGATTTCGTCAATGCCGAGATATTGCCTGACACAGGCATCAGCTCCCAAAAGTTCTGGTCAGGCGTATCGACACTCATTGATGAATTTGCGCCCAAGATCCGGGAAGCTCTGGACGTCCGGCAATGTTTGCAGTCAGCCATCGACCGGTTTGTTGTCGATCATAAGGGGGCTGATGAGCAGAGTCAGGAGAATTTTCTGCGTGAAATCGGATATCTTGAGCCGGAGCCGGAGACATTTTGTGTTTCGACACCCGGTCTTGATCCTGAAATTGCTCTTCTGGCAGGACCGCAGCTTGTCGTGCCCGTCAACAACGCTCGTTATGCGCTGAATGCGGGAAATGCACGTTGGGGAAGTCTTTACGATGCTCTCTATGGCACGGATGCTTTGCCTCAATCAGCTCCTCTGGCGCCAGGATCATCCTATAATGCGTTGAGAGGCAAGGCTGTTGTCCGACGTGTGCGTCTGTTTCTTGATGAGATGATGCCACTGCTGATGGGAAGCCATTCGGACGCTTCGCGTTATTATGTGCAGCATGGGGAACTGCATGTGGCATTGGAATGCGGTCGTACAACCGGCCTGCGTCATCCCACGCAGTTCGCCGGATTTCAGGGTGATCCCTCAGGCCCGAGAACGATTTTGCTCTCCAATCGTGGATTGCATGTCGAGGTGCGCATCGACCGGAAAAGCATGGTCGGTCAGACAGACCGTGCTGGAATTGCCGATGTCGTGATCGAGTCCGCTCTGAGCACGATCATGGATTGCGAAGACAGTGTTGCAGCTGTGGATGTTACAGACAAGATTCTTGTTTATCGCAACTGGCTTGGTCTGATGCGGGGCACCTTGCAGGCGACGTTCGCGCGAGGCGGTGGGATCATGCGTCGCGAGCTTGCGCCGGACCGTCGCTACACTGCTCCTGATGGATCGCCTCTGATTCTGTCTGGTCGGAGCCTGCTGCTGGCGCGCACTGTCGGTCATCATATGTTTACGGATTGCGTCGTGGATCGTGAAGGGCGGGACGCACCTGAAGGTCTTGTCGATGCTGCGATTCTGACGGCTGCGGCGCTTCATGATCTTCTGGGCAACAGCCCTGTGCGTAACAGTCGCAACGGTTCGATTTATCTTGTGCGTCCCAAGATGCATGGCTCCAGTGAAGCAAGAATTTCAGATACAGTGTTTGCACGTCTGGAAGATCTGTTCGGTCTGGATCGCAATACGATCAAGATGGGCATCATGGATGAGGAACGTCGCACGAGCGCCAATCTTGCGGCCTGCATTCATGCTGCACGTGAGAGGGTCTTTTTCATCAATACTGGCTTTCTGGATCGCACGGGCGATGAGATTCATACATGCATGAAAGCTGGCCCTGTTATCCGCAAAGGAGACATGAAACATACCTCCTGGATCAAGGCTTATGAGCAGAGAAATGTCGCGATTGGTCTTCGTTGTGGTCTTGGAATCGGTGTGAGGGCTCATGGCCAGATCGGTAAGGGGATGTGGGCGATGCCCGATCGGATGGCCGATATGATCGAACAGAAAGCTGTCCAGCTTCAGGCTGGTGCCAGTACGGCATGGGTACCTTCTCCGACGGCTGCGACCCTGCATGCTCTGCATTATCACGAGGCAGATGTGGCCAGCATCCAGAATACGCTGCGTCACAAGCCGGCTGCTTCTCTTTCCGCGCTGCTGACTTTGCCGCTGGCCGAAGAGATCAACTGGTCGGAAGCAGAAATTGCTCATGAACTCGACACCAATCTGCAGAGCATTCTGGGCTATGTGGTGCGATGGGTGGACATGGGGGTTGGCTGTTCGAAAGTCCCGGACTTGAACAATGTCGGATTGATGGAAGATCGCGCAACGCTGCGAATCTCTTCGCAGCATGTCGCAAACTGGCTGATGCACGGCATTGTGACTGCTGAGCAGGTTGAAACGTCACTGGCCCGTATGGCCCGGCTGGTTGACGAGCAGAACCAGGATGAGCCGGGCTATATCCCGCTGGCCACCCATCAGGATGGTCCGGCCTTTATGGCGGCTCATGAGCTGGTTTTTGCCGGGGCGCAACAGCCGTCGGGATATACAGAGGAAATCCTGCACAGATACCGCAGGATCGCGAAAGAACGCTATCTTACCTGTGAAGTCTCCCACCATGAGGAAGAGTTCGAGACTGCGTGAGCATCGTAAGGTTTTCCTGTTCCCATTTAAATGAACTCATCCGGGGAGTGAGGTGTTCTATGGTGACGGTCCCGCAGTCTTTTGTTTCCGACTTGCGGGATAATGTTTCATCTGAAAACGAAATGATCATGTGATGCCTCAAGCCTTTCTTGCTCTTCTGTTCTTCCAGTTGCTTGGAACCTGTGTGCAATCTGTGGCGCATCTCTCTGTGCCGGGACCTGTCATTGGCATGTTCCTGTTGGCAGCCGTGCTGATCTGGCGGGAGCGGCGTAATAATCTGGCGCAGAGAGAGACACTTTCTGACACCCCGTTATCTATGCTGGCTCGTTCCCTGATTGCGTCTCTGGGGCTTTTATTCGTACCTGCTGGCGTGGGGGTTGTGTCACAGATGCCACTGATCATTTCAAATTTTATACCGATCATCGTAGCTCTTGTCGGATCGACGCTTCTTGGCCTCCTTGTCAGCGCTTTCATCATGCATCGCATGGCCACACCGGCAGAAGTCATTCCTGACAATGGAGGGCAGGTGCTATGACATCTTCCTTGAGTGACATATCCTCTCGGACAATTCACAGCATTCTGACGCTTGCCGCAGGCACGCCTGATACCCAATCTCTCTTCTGGCTATGCATGACACTTTTCATGTTCGGGCTTGGTGTCCGCCTTCAGATCTGGCTGGGGCGTGTTCCTTGGGCCAACCCTGTTCTTTTTACGATTTTTTTTATTTCATGCGCTCTTTTCATAACCCAGACACCTTATGTCTCTTATCTGAAGAGCGTTCAGGTCATCAATTTTCTGCTGGGACCGGCAACGGTGGCTCTTGCCATTCCATTGGCAGCCTCGTTCCGGCTTGTCATGAAAAGTCTGCCGGAAATGACGTTGGCCCTGCTTGCCGGGTCCGCCACTTCGGTAATTTCCGGTGTTGCTTTTGTCACTCTTCTTGGTGGCAGCAGTGATGTTGCCCTGTCCATGGCTCCGAAAGCCGTCACAACGCCTATTGCGATTGCCATTACGGCTCAGATTGGAGGAATCCCTGCCTTGACCGCTGCTTTTGCCATTCTGGGAGGCATTATCGCGGCCATGACTGGTGAAAGCCTGTTGCGTCGTCTTGGGATTGCAGACTGGAGAGCTCATGGCCTGGCGGCGGGAATTGCCGGAAGCGGGATTGCCGCAGCGCAGGTTGCTCAGCGCGATCCCATTGGTGCGGCCTTCGCGGCGCTTGGGATTGGGTTGAATGGTTTGGTCACAGCTATTCTTGTTCCTCTCATTCTGCATTTTCTCTGATTGCTGATCTTCTGGAAGACTCTTCGCAGTAAAGGATCATTTCTATGACACCCCCAACATCATTTCTTTCGGGCATGACATTGCTCAATGATCCTCGTCAGAATCGTGGAACGGCCTTCACGACAGCAGAAAGACGTATGCTTGGTCTTGAAGGATTGCTACCTTCCCGTGTGGAAACCTTTTTCGACCAGAAGAAAAGAATCGAACATCAGATTTCTGAAAAACAGAATGATCTGGAACGGTATATCTATCTTCAAGGTCTTCTGGAAAAGAATGAAACACTGTTTTATTCAATTCTCGCCTCTGATCCGCAGCGTTATGTACCAATTATCTATGCTCCGACATTGGCGACAGTCTGCCAGCAGTTCAGTCAGATTTACCGCCGGCCCCACGGTATGTACATCACCATAGAGATGAAAGGGCGTATTGCCGAAGTTCTCCGTAACTGGCCGGAACGCGACGTCCGGACCATTTGCGTCACCACAGGTGGTCGTATTCTGGGACTTGGGGATATTGGTGCCAATGGAATGGGCATTCCGATTGGAAAACTCCAGATATATACAGCCTGCGGTGCGGTACCACCTGAATCCTTGCTTCCAATCCAGCTTGATATTGGCACCACCAACGCAGCTTTGCATGAAGATCCTTTTTATCTCGGCCTGCGTCGTATGCCGCCGGTCATGGAGGAACTTGACGAGTTCGTCGAGGAATTCATGAACGCCGTGCAGGAGGTTTTTCCAAGCTGCTGTGTGCATTTCGAAGACTGGAAAGGAACGGATGCGCTTCGCTATCTTGCGAAATATAAGGACAAGTCGCTGTGCTATAATGATGACATTCAGGGAACAGCGGCTGTAACTCTGGCTGGAATTCTGACAGCACTTCGGATCAGTCGCCAGCCTTTGCAGGAGCAGAGAATTCTGTTCTTCGGTGCAGGAGCATCGGCTTTGGGCTGTGCCGATCTTCTTGTTTCTGCCTTCATGAATGAAGGATTAAGTGAAGAAGAAGCCTGTTCACGTCTTGTGATGATGGATATTGATGGGTTGATCTGCAAGTCCCGCACTGATCTGCTTGAAGAACAGCGTCGATATGCATTCGATGGATCGTCTGAATGCAGTCTCATTGAAGTCATTCGTAAAATACGTCCGACAATCCTGATTGGTGTTTCAACTGCTGGTGGCACGTTTACACGTCAGGTTATCGAGGAAATGTGCAGAAACACTGAACGGCCTATTGTTTTTCCGCTCTCTATTCCGCATGCCGAATGCACGGCAGAAGAGGCCTATGACTGGTCCAAAGGGAGGGTTCTTTATGCGGCAGGCGTTCAATTTCCAGCCTATACGACGTCAGAAGGGCAGATACTTCGACCGGGGCAGGCGAATAATTTTTATATTTTCCCCGGTCTTGGTCTTGCGGTCTATGCAGCCCGTCCGCGTATTATCACAAATGAACTGATTATTGAGAGTGCTCGTGCTCTTGCCGATCAAACAGGAGAGGCAGAGCTGGAGCAGGGGCAGCTCTATCCTTCTCAATCTATGATTGGTCAGGTTTCTTTCAGGATTGCTGAACGTCTGGCTTCTTTCATGTTTAATCATGATCTGGCTCAGGAAAGAACACCTGAAAATATCGTAGAATTTATAAAAAAAGCCTCTTATTCGTTTGAATATAGCCAATAAATATTTTTAACAGGGAGGATGAAACTGATGAGTGTGCAGGAAGTGATCCGGGAACTTGCCCCCGAAGGAATGATCAGAACGTCTGTCAATCTTGGAAACCCTGTTCTGGCAAATCGAAATAAAAAAACTGGTGAAGTTGAAGGTATTTCCATCGATCTCGCTCGAGAAATCGGCAGACGTTTGGGTGTCGATATTCGTTTCGAGATATTTGATTCTGCGGGAAAGGTCTTTGGGGCAGTTTCCGAAGGACATTTGGATCTGATGTTTCTGGCTCTTGATCCCGTGCGGGCGAAAGAAATTCTTTTTACTGAGGCTTATATTCTTATCGAAGGTACTTATCTGGTCCGTGATAATGCAAGCTTTCAGGCGATTGATGATCTGGATCATCAGAATGTCAGGATTGCTGTCGGCAGAGGTGCTGCCTATGATCTCTTTCTGACGCGTTATCTGAAAAATGCTTTTCTGGAGCGTGCGGAAAGTTCATCAGAAGCGATCGATCTGTTTGTTTCTGACAATCTGGACGCTGCCGCCGGTGTAAGACAGCCGCTTGAGGCATATATGGCGGTTCATCCGGGATATAGGGTGATAGACGGCTCTTTTACAGCCATTCAGCAAGGGATTGGCACACCGAAAGGGCGTGAAGCAGCACGTGAGTGGCTTCAGAACTTCATTGAGGATGCAAAATCAAGTGGTTTGGTTGGCTCCCTTATGGAGCGACATCATCAGACAGCAGCAAAAGTGGCGCCGCTTTTGGGGCATTGGCCTGTATTCTGAGGCTGGAAATCGATTTGAGGTCACTATTAATCGTCAGAATTATATATAGCGAAAGATGGAGGATTGAAGAATCGTTGTTTGGTACTATCAGTTTTTGCGCTTTAGGCTTGATGGAAAGAATAGAGCGATGGTGATAGTCTGTCTCGTGTGAGCAGGTAAGATTTTCAGGGCATGCTGGCGGACCAGCCTCCCCCAAGAGCGCGAGCCAGCCTTACGGTTGAAAGAGCGCGGGCGGTCTGGGTTTTGACCAGTTCATCCTGTGCGTCAATCAGGCGTAGGCGGGCGGTCAGTACATCCTGTAGTGTAGCCTGTCCGCCTTCAAACAGGCCGCGCCTCATATCCTCTGCCTTGCGCGCGGTATTGGCGCGGGCGCTCAGAATGTTCGCACTGCTGTCCAGTTGTGCGCGTTGTTCGCTGGCATCCTGTATCTCGCCCAGAGCGCTCAATATGGTCTGGTCATAGGCGGCCACAGCTTCGTCC
>JAAYUA010000111.1 GCA_012517935.1 Acetobacter sp.
ATCACAAAAATCCAAGAATTTTATCTGACCAAAGGAACCATAATCTTTATAAAATAGGGAAAAGAAGATTCAGGGAGGAGATTGAATCTATTGAAGATAGACATAATTTTCTGAGAGACGATGATCTCATATTTCATAATGATCAAGGAAAAGATATTTACGCACCTTCAGCGCTCTCTCCATTTTCGTGGCCCCAGATGATTCCTAGCTATCCAGGATTTCATTCATGAGCGAATTCTTATCTGTTGCCGGATCCATTAGTAGCCTTTTAGGTCGTGATATCTTCCGCCTTGGAGATGTTGTCTTCCTGGAGACAGAGGTTCCAGATAATTTGTTCTGGGGTGGGTATCAGGCAGCATCGGTATTATATATGCCGGATGGGAATAAAGTTGTAAGTTCTGGAGGGTATTTCGAGTATCCTATTTCTTGGAATGGAATTTTCAGGGGAGTTTCTGCATTACGCAAGGCAAGAACTCTGGAAAATATGGCACGCTCTGGTCAGACATATATTTTTTCCGGGGCGTCAAAAACAAAATCTGTGATAATCAAAGAATTTTCGATTGATTATATGTATTGTGGATCTGTGATTCCATATTATATTGTATGTGAGATATTGCCAGATATATTATCAACAGCGTCAAATTTTTCATATTTAAAAAATATTGTTGGGTCGGATATTGCGAATACTGTATCGTCTCTGGCAGGAGTAGTAAATATGGCAGCATCCTGGTCATCACAGGCGACGAGTCAGTTAAGTAATTATTTGGGTCAGGTTACACCATTCGCGACGTTGTTTGGTGACGGTAGCGCGTTGTCCAGAGCAAATTCGATTTTATCCGGATATTCGACTTCATCTGGTGTCATTGCAAATATGTCATCATCTGCATCTTTGGATAATTTATCTTCTTCTCTTTCATCTGTTGGATCATTTCTTGAATCTGCGTTTTCGATTTTTGATGGAGAGCTTAATTCTCTCTCAGTGAATGGAGGTGATGATTTTATCGCAGACTCAAACTCATTGGTTGCCGCCACAGCATATAGCGGCCTTCAGGCTGATACGGTTGCAGCGCAATCCTATTTGAGAAGATCCATAAATAACATATCAAATATCGTATAGAATGAAAAAAATTATTGTATCTCCGTCAGATATCTCTCTCTGGCATATTGCAGCCCGTTATTTAAACGATGCAACGCAAGCAAACAGAATCATGACACTTAATGATTTATCAGATCCGATAATATCGAGAACAATGGAAATCGGGATCCCGGAACAGGATTCGACAAGAAGTGGTGGAATATCACTATAATATCGGGGGTGGGTCATATATAATCAATTCCTGTCTGTATTATGTAGAGATCGTGCGCTTCCCTCGCCGATAAGTGCCTATATTCGTCGATCGCGGACGGCTGAGATTGGAACCTTTAATTTAACATTTCCGGTTTCTGTGGGAAGTGATTATTGGTTTGATCAGGATTATGTCGAACAGATTTATATAGATATTTATAATACTTTGCGACATGGGACTTTTGAAGCTGAAGAGGTAAGCAGGTTCCTGCTTGCTGGGGTCATTGATAGCTCTACGTATCATCCTCTGCGACGTGTTGTTACAATACATGGACGTGATAAAATCAGTGAATTATCGTCGATTGAAATGGGTGGGTTCACATTTTTGAACATGACTGCAGGTGAGGTTATTTCTCAGCTGGCAGAAAAAATAGGATTAAAGGCAAAAGTAGACCCAACTCAAGGGTTGGTGGGACAGTTTTATCAGTACGAGCATAAATCATACGGTCTTTCGGGGATGCACCGTCATAGGACGGCGTGGGATTTCTGTGTCGAAATGCAAAGATATTACGGATATGACATGTGGGTGGAGAGCGGAATTCTCCATTTCCAGAGCCCGGGCAATATGGAGAATGAAGCGATAAGATTGTCTTTTTCTTCATCCGGGAATGTGCAGGGTCATAATCAGTTTATGTTTTCTGATGCAGCCATGACCCGACGCTATGGTATGGATGCAAGTGTTCAGGTGGCAGTCTCGTCCTGGGATACAAAACAGCGTTGCAGTCATGGCGCTCTGTATCCGCCGTCTCCATTTTCCGGGGCAAAGAAATATAATATTTCTTTGCCTGCAGGCAAAACGCAGGACCAGTGCGAAACAATTGCTTCTCAAAAATATTCTGAAATCACTGCGCATGCTTTGGCAATATCTGCTGAAGTTCATCCTGCGCTTGATATCTCTCCCCGACAATTGGTCGTTATTGATGGAACAGGAACTGGCTTTGATGGTCAGACATATGTTGTTGACGATGTTTCTCTTTCTATTTCGACGTCAGTCAGAAAGCAGACAGTTACATTGAGAAAGCGTATTTTATAAAAAGGAGAAGAATGATGATGGACGGAGCTGTTCTGGATCGTCAGATACATGGGCATATTTCTAGGATTGGGAAAGCTCGTCTTGCAACCGTGAGTGCCACAGACCCTTCTTCAGGTTTGATCAAAGTGATGATTCAACCAGAAAATATTGAGACAGGGTGGCTAAATGACTGCGCTGTATCCGTGGGAGCAATAACGGCTTATGCACCGGCGGAAACAGGCAGTCATGTTCTTGTCGAGACTGTGCAGGGGGATGGAGACAACTATATAGTTGTTGCAAGAATTTTTGATAATATTTCTGTACCACCAATATTTTCTGTTCTTGGACGCACTTTGAATGTTGGTGAATATGGAATTTCTGCAGGAGAGTCGGAAATGGTCGTGACTCGAAAGAAAATTCTGATATCCGGGGATATTTCCGTAAGTGGGAATATTTCTGTATCAGGAGAGATCACAGCTTCAGGAGATGTTAAAGCGGGAGATATTTCATTGTCAGGGCATCGTCATTCAGGCGTGCAGAGCGGGTCTTCACAAACAACGACGCCTATCTGACAAAAGAATGTTCTTGAATGGGAAAACATATTGTCTGATCTCTATCATGTTTCAGGTTATGATATCACTCTTTCCGAAAGCGGTGATGTAGGAAATGTGACGGGAGTGGAGTTCAGTCAGCAACGCGTGCTGCGTCGCCTTGCGACCAATGCTGGCGCTTATATATTTGCATTGCAGTATGGTGCTGGTCTTTCAGGCCGTATCGGTTATGGCGACACTTCTGCGGATCTGGTTTCCCTGATCACGGAGCAGCTTGCGAAGGAAGCATCTGTTGCTCAATCTCCTCCTCCTGAAATTTCTATTGTAATGAGTAAAGGGGGCAGGACTACAATTCGTATTGTTTATATAGCGTCGGAAACGGGGCAAACTATTTCAGTGGATATTTGAAATGGGTCTTTCTCTACAGAATTTTTCTACATTGGTGAATAATGCAATAGCTTCCGCCCAAAGCACATGTTCATCATTGCGGGATTTCAGTGTTGGATCTGTCGCGCGCTCCTTGATGGAAGCAAATGCGACAATTGCCCTATGGCAGCAATATCTGGCCCTTCAGGTGCTTTCTGTGACGCGTCTTTCTTCATCATTTGGAGACGATGTCGATAGCTGGCTGTCTCAATACGGCATAGAACGTCTTGGATCCGTTCCGGCAACCACGACCCAAACATTTATCTCACTCTCTCCCGGTAGTTCATCGTCTGTTATTCCTGTTGGTTCTATTGTCAAAACATCAAATGGAAAAATTATTTTTTCTGTCAGTAAGGATTCATCAAACCAGTGGTGGTCTGAAACTGCAGGAGGATATGTGCGCCCCATGGGGGTGTCATCCATTAACTGTCCTGTCACTTGCACAACCGCCGGCGCATCCGGAAATGTCATGGCAGGCGTAATCAACCTTCTGGGAACGCAGATTTCCGGAATTGATACTTGCACAAATCTCAATAGCGTGACGAATGGAGCAGATCAGGAAAATGATGAATCCGTAAAAAACCGTGTCGTAAAATGGTTTGCATCTCTTTCTTCGGCCACGCAGGATGCAATAAATTCCGCAGTATCAGGCGTATCTTCAAAATTGAGTTATCAGATTATAGAAAATGATGATGGAGGAAATAAACGGCAAGGATTTTTCAGAGTCGTGATTGACGATGGATCTGGCGATGTATCGGACTCAATACTGTCTGCTGTGGCTACTGCGATTGATACAGAACGTGCATGTGGGATAGAATATGCTGTTCTCCGCGCTGATTTGATCAAAGTCGATGTTGTTATCCCAGTTGTTCTTGCCGATGGCGTAACATTGGATACAGTCAGTGCAGGGGTTATTCTCGCTGTTACAAATTATATAAATGATTTGTCAGTTGGGTATTCATGTAATTATACAAAATTGTCTAGTATTTCTCTTGCGGCCGCAGGATCTTTGATCACTTCAATGGGTGTGATCACTCTGAATGGCATTGCAAAAGATATTTCAGTGGCGACCGGTCAGGTGATTCGGGCCGGGAATATTAATTTGTCGCTTTCTTCCTGAATAGACTTCCGGAGAAGGGTTTTTTTGTTCTGTGATGACCGTTAATATAAATGATATGGCAAACCGGATCAGATCGGTCCTGCCAACGGGGTGGTTCCCGGATACCCAGGAAAAAATGACACCTGTGCTCGACGGACTTCTGTCCGGTTTTGCGTGGCCATGGGCATTTATGCATCAACTGTTGACATATGCTGCTCAACAAAGCCGCCTGCAAAGCAGTAATGGTATATTTATTGATTTGGCTTCTCAGGATTACTTTGGCGGAAGTCTGCCGCGTCAGAATGGCGAGAGCGATTCGTCCTATATTGAGCGGATCAAGGAACGCTTTACGCAAGAAAAAAATACACGGTCAGCAGTTGAGAAGAGATTATCCTCTCTGGGAAAAGATATTTCTGTCTTTGAACCGTGGCGCGCTCCGGATTGCGTTTGTTACGGACGAGATGGGTCCGGGGAGACCGTGAGACGTTATGGTTCACGGACATCTCCTGCCTGTGTCTTTGTCGAGGCCCCATCCGGGAGCGATGAGATAGAATTAATACAGGCAATACAGGACTGTCGTTCTGCGGGAATAAGTATTTTTTATCGGATATTGAACGGATCTTGATATAATGGATCGTATAATTGTCTATCCGGGTCAGGTGGTGACCGATACGGATGCTCTTCTGTCACAGCGTTATGCAGACAGAAGTATTTCCAGTGCACTCCAGTGTGCTTTTGGTGTGGGGGCTGTCTTTGCATCGGGATTTCAGTTTTCCTGCGATGAGAAAACGATGAATATTTCCATCGGCGAAGGTGTGCTCTGCGATCAGGGCAATGCTGATGCAACCGCATATGGCAGTCTGGAAACGCTTTCATCGGTGACGACCGTGCAATATTTCTGGACGGGAGGCGTGTTATCGGCAGAACAATCTGATTCAGCGCAAACGCTGTTTGTTTATGCTTCTCTCGATACAACCGATACGGACATGACGCTGTTGCGTTATGCTGACGCTTCTTCTTCCTCCGGCACTCTGAGCGGACAGAATGGAAGCGGAGAACTTCAGGCAACGCGCAGAGCTTCTATGGCGACATTGCAGATGGCGTCTGAAATTCCGGCGGGTGATTCCGTTGTCGCTATTTACAAAATTGTCATTCCACCCGGTGCAACTGCATTATCTGACAGCATGGTGTCTGTGGCATCGGAAGACCTGTTCCCGGTGACAATCCCGAAGCTTGCGCCCAGAGAGTCTCCGGTCTTCACAGGCACGCCCACAGCGCCAACGCCTGATGCAGGAGATCAGTCAGCGCGCATTGCGACAACAGCTTTTGTGGGAGCATATGCCGCAGGGAATCTCCTTTCAGTAAGTTCTCATATTGGACCTGATGCGACGAGTGGTGGAAGCACAGTGTTTCAATATGCTCCCTCCTCTCGAACGCGTCTGGTCATTATGGAGATCATGGCTGGTGGCGGTGGTGGAGGTGGTTGTCCGACATGCAGTTCGAGTGTTGCGGCAGTCAGCGGCGGTGGCGGTGCAGGGGGATTTTCCAAAATAATCATAGATGCAAAGAAATTTTCATTCCCCGTTTCTATTTCCCTCGGATGCGGTGGACGAGGAGGACAGTCCTCCGGGGGGGCGACAGCGGGCAGTAATGGCGGCCCGTCTTCTGTGGGAAGCATCATTACCCTGTCTGGTGGCTTCGGAGGTATCGTGGCGCAAGGGAGTGGTGTCGGCCTGATCGGAGGATCGGGCGGTGGTGGCTCAGTGCAGGCCAATGCTGCGACAGGTATGAATGTTATTGAGTTGAGTTACGGGTCTTGTGGAAAATCGGGGCACGTTGTGGGTGTCGCATCGGGTGCTTTTTATGGTTATGGCGGGGAGGGCGGTTTTTCAGCCAAACATGCAGGAGGTTGGGAGCGGGGCTCAGGCCAGACGGGTCAGACCGGGAGTGCGGGAGCCGGTGGGAGTGGTTCCTGTGTCGCGCCAAGTGGAACATGGGTTTCCGGTGGCGATGGTGGACCGGGTCAGATTGTCATCTATGAATATGGCTGATCTCCGCATTTCACTCCGTCCGTGATAAGGAAACGGCTGCTGCCTGAATAATGTCAGGCAAATGGAGACAGGAGTCGTGCATATGTCATCTGGTGCGGTCCGGATTGAACCTCCGGTTCATCCGCTTCGGGGACGTGTTGTCCTTCCTGGCTCCAAGTCCATTACAAATCGGGCGTTGCCGCTTGCTGCTCTTTCTCGGGGTGTCAGCCATCTGACGGGCGCACTCAAAAGCGATGATACGCGATATATGGCCGCAGCGCTCCGCCTGCTGGGTGTCAGGGTGGAAGAGCCGGATGAGACGACATTTATTGTCTCCAGTCATGGACATCTGGAACGTCCGGACACTCCACTCTTCCTTGGCAATGCTGGAACTGCCGTCCGTTTTTTAACGGCGGTTGCCAGCTATGTCGTCGGAGACGTCGTTCTGACGGGCGACAGCCACATGCAGAAGCGCCCGATTGCACCTTTGGTGACGGCTTTGGAGCGTTTGGGAGTCCACGCGGAAGTAGGGAGCAGTGGTTGTCCCCCTGTGACCGTGCATGGAACAGGATCTTTGCCCGGTGGTCAGGTAGAAATCGATGCTGGTCTGTCCAGCCAATATGTTTCAGCTGTTCTGATGGCCGCTGGCCGCGCTGATGCGCCGGTTGAAATCAATCTGACAGGTCATGGTCTTGATGCGGCAGGTTATGTTGATCTGACTGTTGCCACGATGCGTCATTTCGGCGGGACTGTGGAGCAGACCGGACCGACTTCATGGCGGGTTGAGCCGGGAGCCTATCACGCTGCCGATCTCATGATTGAACCAGATGCTTCGGCCGCAACCTATTTGTGGGCAGCAGCGCGTCTGACGGGTGGGGACATTGACATAGGCCTGTCCCCCGAAAACTTTTCGCAGCCTGATGCGCGTGCATGGGCTATTATTGAGCAGTTTCCAGAGATGCCCGCCGTTATTGACGGCTCCCAGATGCAGGATGCAATTCCAACTCTGGCCGTGCTGGCGGCGTTCAATCAGACCCCTGTGCGCTTCACGGGCATTCGTAATCGTCGCGTCAAAGAGTGTGATCGCATTGCTGCTCTTTCGATGGGGCTTTGCAGGATTCGGGCAGGGCTGGCGAGAGAAGAAGGTGATGATCTGATTGTAGAGTCGGCTCCTGAACTGGCAGGGCAAACCTGTCCGGCTGATATCGACACATTCGCGGATCACCGCATTGCAATGTCTTTTGCGCTCGCCGGCCTGCGGATACATGGCATCACCATTCTCGACCCGGGCTGTGTTTCCAAAACCTATCCCAACTATTGGAAGGCGTTGAAGTCACTGGGTGTGACAATCAACGATTTTGAATAAGTATTTCCGTGGTGAGATATTTTATTCACATGCAATGGTCGTAAGTTTGCGTCCGCATTGCAGATCGGCTATCAGACTGCGCCAGAAAGACCTCGCATTTGCGTGGGTCGATGGCTTCCAGAAATCGTCTTTCCTCGCTTTCTGATGGCTGTATGTCATGTTGTTGCCCGATACGGCGGCAGAAATCACGCGCTTTCATGATGATGGTGCATCGTGGCTTCGTCGACGGCAGGGCCTGAGAGATCCGGAGAAATTTGTCCTGATGTCCGAAACATTTATTCGCCTGTCCGCTGAGGATGCTCCGTCGGGTCTTCTGCCGGTTGAAGGGCAGGAAGGCGTCTGGCATCTGGCCCCGCCGACAAAAGAGTACGGGCATCTGTATCCGGCGACGGTTCTGACTGTGCATCACTGGACCGATCGTCTGTTCAGCTTCACAACCACACGCGATCCGGCTCTGCGCTTCGAAAATGGTCAGTTCGCGATGATCGGCATCGAAGTGGAGGGTAAGCCTCTTCTGCGTGCCTATTCAATCGCATCTGCCAATTACGAAGACCATATGGAGTTCCTCTCCATTGCTGTGCCTGATGGCCCGCTGACTTCCCGCCTGCAGCACGTAAAGGTCGGAGATACGGTCCTGATCGGTCGCAAGCCTGTTGGCACCCTGCTGCTTGATAATCTGCGTCCAGGCCGCAATCTGTATTTCCTGTCGACGGGCACCGGACTTGCACCGTTCATGAGCCTGATCCGTGATCCTGAATGTTATGAGCGTTATGAGAACGTCATTCTCACGCATACAGTCAGAATCAAGGGTGAACTGGCTTATCAGGACTACATCACCAAGGAACTGCCGCAGCATGAATTCCTGGGTGAACTGGTCAGCGAGAAGCTGAAATATTATCCAGCTGTGACACGTGAAGAATTCCCGGTGCAGGATCGTATTACGACCCTGATCAGCAATGGCCAGATTTTCCGGGATCTCGATATTCCGGAAATAGATCCTGAGCTTGACCGAGTCATGATCTGTGGTTCACCTGAAATGCTGGCTGATACGGAAAAGCTTCTGGAATCACGCGGGTTCGATGAAGGCAATAATTCACGACCCGGAGCATATGTCGTGGAAAAGGCTTTTGCGGAACGTTAATATCGGTTCGTATTTTCCGTGATGATGTGTTTCGCTGTCCCTTCGGATTTCCTTGGACATGCAAGGAGATCGGGAGGGACAGCGCATTTTTGAGATCGGTTTCCAGAGGCCGGTGGCTATAACGGTTTGGTCGTTTCTTTCTGACCATCGGCAAGACCAGTCGGGGGCAGCATGAGTTACGATACAGATCTTCTGGTTATTGGTGCAGGATCGGGTGGTGTGCGTTGCGCCCGTATCGCAGCGTCCCATGGTGCCCGAGTTGCTGTGGTCGAAGGACGGCACTGGGGCGGAACATGTGTGAACCTTGGCTGTGTTCCGAAAAAACTCCTTGTTCAGGCTTCGGAATATGCTGACTTTGTTCAGGACAGTCATGGTTTTGGCTGGGACACGCAGGCAGGTCATCATGACTGGCCGGCTTTCATTGCCTCCAAGGATCGTGAAATTTCCCGTCTGAACGGGATTTATGTCTCCATGCTTGAGAAAGCTGGTGTCAGGCTTCTGACCGGTCACGCACGTTTCATTGATGCGCATACGGTTACGGTCGCGCCATCGGAACTGGCCCCGGAAGCAGAGCCTGTGACGCTGACGGCAGAAAAGATTGTCATTGCAACAGGCGGGGTTCCGGTTCGCCCGCAGATTGAAGGTGCTGAGTTCGCCCTGACGTCTGATGAAGTCTTCCATCTGAAAGAACGTCCTCAACGTCTTTGTATTGTCGGAGGCGGTTATATCGGCGTTGAATTCGCCGGCATCTTCGCTGGCCTCGGATCTGACGTCACGTTGGTCTATAGGCAGCCGTTGCCATTACGTGGCTTTGACGAAGATCTTCGTAATGCCCTTGCTGAAGGTATTGAACAGCGCGGCATTCGCCAGCTTGCAGGGCATGAACCCACACGGATTACCCGTAATGGGAAAGAACTGACGGTCCATCTTGAAAATGGTGAATCGGTTATCGTGGATCAGGTGATCTTCGCGACAGGCCGAGTCCCCAAAACGGCAGGATTGGGACTGGAAAAGACGCGCATCCGGACGACCGGCAACGGACGTATCATGGTGAATGCGCATCATGAAACAGATGAACCGGATGTATTCGCCATTGGGGATGTGACCGATCGTATCAACCTGACGCCTGTTGCCATTGCGGAAGGCCACATACTGGCGGATCGTCTTTACGGAAATCATGCGCGTGACTGGTCATTTGACACGACGCCCAAGGCCGTATTTTTCACACCACCGCTGGCCAGTGTCGGACTGACGGAAGAAGAAGCTGCGGCCAAGGGTGCGGCAGATATCTATCTCTCGAAGTTTCGTCCCATGCGCCATACGATCGGGGGTCGTGAACGGCGGACATTGATGAAACTGGTTGTGGATCAGGCCTCCCAGAAAGTCATAGGGGCGCATATTTACGGTGAGGATGCGCCGGAAATGATGCAGGCGTTGGCCATCGCAGTGACAGCCGGTCTGAGAAAGAATGATTTCGATAGAACGATAGGTATTCATCCGACATCAGCCGAAGAATTTGTCACCATGCGAACCAGGACGCGTGTCTCTGGACATTGACCTCAGGTCTCTCATGCCCTTTTGAGGAGGCATGAGAGACGTTCATCGTCATTTTCCCGGATATCAGTGGGTTACTGCTCTGCGTCCGTTATGTCTGCGCTGCTTTCTGGGCATCGGTCTTATGGCGGGGATGTTGTTGCCGACGAAGGCAGATGCATCAACGCAATGTTTTCTCGGTGTTGAGGATGCGCAGAAGCAGGATGGTGCAGCCGAACCTTATATTCGGCTTGTCAGGCTGGCGCACTGCCCACATCCGGTGAAACACCATCGACGCGTGAGAAAGCGGTCGAAAGTAAGGCCTCTTGCCGTGACAGATTCCGGCCCTCCTGTGGTGCCGTCGGCTCTTGAGCCACGTTATGGGGCTTTGACACCAGGAAAGGCCCGGATGAAAACCTGCCTCGACCAATATCGTGCGAATAAGATCGCTGGAAAGAATGGCGGGATGGTTTGGACCCGAAAAGGCGGCGGGTATTACAGTTCCTGCAATGCCCGGCTGAAAAGGCACTGATAGAAAAACGGCATGGATGACGCGCTCCATGCCGTTTTTCCTTTCAGGGAGCCGACATGAAAATCAGCTTTGTGGTGGTTGGTTCATCTCGAAGGGAGGAACCTGAGTGTATTTCAGCATGACGTCCAGTTCTGTCCCCGGAGCTGAAGCTGTGTAGCTTGTCGGGTTGTAGAACAGGATATTCTCTTTGCGGAGGCGGGCGCAAAGACGAGCATAGAAGTCACGTTTGACACCCCACTTCGCCATGGCCACTGTTTTGATGGTGCCCACCAGTTTCACACCCGTTTCGTCGGCCTGATCAACCCCCAGATGTTCGTAGTCGGAGGAAATGACCTTGCGATAGCGGTCTTCCTGCCGCATCTCCTTGACGGTTTCTTTCATATAGGCAGCAACGCGATCAACATCTTCGGTGATGTCGATTTTCATATAGACAATGATCTGGTTCCAGTCGCGGGCCGTGTTGGCAATCGAAGATACGGACGAGAAAGGGATGATATGCAGATCACCATCCCACGCACGCACGCGCAGGGTTCGGATTGAAAGATGCTCGACCCAGCCGGAAACGCCTCCGGCGGTGACCCAGTCCCCGACCTGAATGGCATCTTCGACCAGCATGAAGAAGCCGGTGATGAAATCCTTGACCAGGCTTTGTGAACCAAAGGCGATCGCGGCTCCCATGATTCCGGCGCCGGTCAGAAGTGGCGTCACGTTGATGCCAATCTGGGAAAGTGACGTGACCAGAACGATAACGATGATGACCGTGAGAAGAACCGTGCGGATGATTGGCAGCACGGTACGCAACCGGGTTGCACGTGTACCCTGACCGCTGGATGTATATTTCGAGATTTGTCCGTTCAGAAGACTGTTCACGACTTCCCAGATCATCGCTGCAATCGCAATCGCTATGACCATTGTCACTGCGGCGCTCAGCAGTCGGGAACCGACCTGATTACGAAAGAAGAAATCGATACTGTCGATACCCCAGACCTCGGTCAGGGCCACAAAGCCGGTAAAGGCGATAAAAGCGGTCAGAGCACCGCGTGCGAAAGGATAGTAATAATTGGCACGCGTCTGTAGCTCGGGATGTTTTTCCGCAGCTTCAGGGCTGATCCGGAACAGCTTGTCCTGCCAGCCATAGGCAAGGACTGCCGCAAGATGAGCGACAGCACAGACGATAAGGGTCAGCAGGGTTGTGCGCAGGATCCATTCATATCCCCCACGCAGATGGGCAGCCCAGATCAACCACAGTGCGCCATCAAGGAACAGGGCAGGAATCCACCAGAACTGGGCCAGCATCAGAATGAAGGACCAGAAATTGCTACGGGCCTGCGCGCGTTTCGGCGCAAGATTGCGGGCAACGATGGGACGCAGGCGCCAGATGAACGCGGCGAGTATAAGATGTTCGACTAAAACAACCGCGCGGATCATGGCTTCCGTGCCGCGTGGGGCAAGATCGAATTCTCCCCCGAGAACGGACAGGCAGATGACAATGGACGGAGCCGCGACCAGAACGTTCCACCAGCGTGTCAGGGTCCGCGCCGTGCTGTCGGACAACGGGGCCAGGCGGATAGAGGAAGAACGGGGCGCCAGAATGGATTCGACAAGGATGTAAAGGCCGCGTGCAATGACGTAAGCTTGGGCCAATGTCTGTGTGACGGTCGCTGCCTGATCGCTGCCTGTCGCGAAAGTGGCTCCGAGGAAGGCCACGAGCATGAACAGGGAAATAGGAACGAGTTTCAGCAGAATATGACCGAGCGTGTAGGGCACGCGCGCGATGAAGCGGAGGGTCTCCAGTTGTCGACGCTGATCGTTGGTGCGTTGTTCGTCGATCTGCGTCTGGCTGCTCTCCATCATCATTTCAGGGAGATCTGAAGAAAGCGCATCCTGCGCCTTGATCTCACTCTGGGGGGGAGGCGTGATGGGATGGCCTTCGGTCAACCGTCCCTCACGAGCTTCCGCCCGCGCGGTGATCATGCGCAACGGTTTGCGAAGAGAGAAAACGGTGCTCCATTCCAGAATCAGGGCAACGGCAATGATCAGCCCGGCCTGCCAGAAGGTTTCGAGCAGAAGTGTCCGTTTTTCTGGATTGGAAATTTCACTGCGGAACCACTGCCCGACAGTTTGCAGATCGGCAAACAGGCTGATGAAATTGCTTGCGTAGTGCTTCAGGCTCGATTTGACCTCCGTTACACTGGAAATCAGGCCGTGATGCAGGGTCGCGTTATTGACGGTTGCGGCAGGTGTGGCTGCAGCAGTCCCGGTGGAAGGGGCGTTGGCAGTCCCCTTCGCGATCAGTGAAAGCGTGCGCGTGAATTCTTCACGCTTCTGTGGATCATTCAACACCCCCAGAATCTGCTGGGCCTCTTTGGGTGACAGGGCCGTTGTCTCAGCAGTGGACTGATCTGCCGCATGGGAAATGCCTGGAAGCAGGAACGCAGCAGTGACTATGGAGAGAATGGCACTGATGCGAAGAAGAAAACGGGGCAGCCGGGAACGTGAAGAGCACTCACTCTGATACGTTTCCGGAGCAGTAACAGGGGTCATTAGATGCATCCTGACTTTCAGTTCCGGGAATGTTGCAAGGTCCATCTTGGGTAGATGCCTTCGGCTGAAGGATCAAGCAAATGGAGAGAATCTGATTGGTTTCAGGGCATGAGACGTGCGGCAGGAGGCATAAAAAAAGCCCGAGGCTAAAGAGCCCCGGGCCTTCCATGCTTTCCCGATTGGGGGAAAACTCAGTCTACTGAACCGGAACGTTCACGCTTCTTGCGCTCGTTCGGATCAAGGTAACGCTTGCGCAGACGTACGGCTGACGGAGTGACTTCCACCAGTTCGTCGTCTTCGATGTAGGCAATCGCCTGCTCAAGGCTCATCTTGCGCGGCGGCGTCAGAAGCAGTGCATCATCCTTGCCGGCAGCGCGGATGTTGGTCAGCTTCTTTTCGCGAACCGGATTCACTTCGAGATCGTTTTCGCGTGAATGTTCGCCGATGATCATGCCGACATACACTTTTTCACCATCCTGGATGAACAGTGTGCCGCGCTCCTGCAATGAGAACAGCGAATACAGTGTTGTCGCGCCATTTTCGGACGAGATCAGCGAGCCGTTGCGGCGGCCTTCGATCTTGCCTGCATAGGGTTTGTAGCCATCGAACAGACGGTTCATGATGCCTGTGCCGCGTGTATCGGTCAGGAACTCACCATGATAGCCGATCAGGCCACGTGAAGGGATCGTGAAGGTCAGACGAACCTTGCCACCACCCGAAGGACGCATGTCCTGCATCACGCCTTTGCGCAGGGACATCTTTTCGACGACGACGCCCGAATAAGGCTCGTCAACGTCGATCAGAACCTCTTCGTAAGGCTCTTCACGCTCACCGGTTTCCTCGTTTGTCTGGAACAGAACGCGGGGACGACCGATGGTCAGTTCGAAGCCTTCACGACGCATCGTTTCGATCAGAACGCCAAGCTGGAGTTCGCCACGTCCTGCGACTTCGAAAGCTTCGCTTTCCGGGCTGTCAGTGACGCGGATCGCAATGTTGCTTTCCGTTTCCTTGAACAGACGGTCACGAATCTGACGTGAAGTGACTTTCTTGCCTTCGCGGCCGCCAAGCGGACCATCGTTCAGACGGAACGTCATGGACAGGGTCGGCGGATCGACCGGAATGGCTGCCAGAGGTTCAGCGACTTCAATGGCAGCGATCGTGTCCGGAATGGTGGCTTCGGACAGGCCGGCCACGGCGACGATATCACCGGCTTCGACTTCGTCCACTGCCACGCGGTCCAGACCACGGAACGACAGAAGCTTCGTCAGACGACCTGTTTCGATCACCGTGCCATCCTGACGCAGGGCGCGGACTGGCATGTTGACCTTCGCACGTCCCTGCTCGACACGTCCGGTCAGAACGCGGCCGAGGAAGTTGTCCGACTCCAGAATCGTCGCGATCATCGCGAACGGCTTGTCCTTGTCGAGATTTGGTGCCGGCACATGGCGCAGGACCAGATCGAACATTGGGGACAGGTCCTTGCGGGGGCCTTCCAGCTCTTCATCAGCCCAGCCCTGACGGCCGGATGCATAAAGCATCGGGAAGTCGAGCTGTTCGTCGTTTGCACCAAGGGACGCAAACAGATCGAAGATCTCGTTGTGGACTTCGTCCGGACGGGCGTCGCCACGGTCGATCTTGTTCACGACGACGATCGGCTTCAGGCCACGGGCCAGAGCCTTGCCGACGACGAATTTTGTTTGAGGCAGAGCACCTTCGGCGGCGTCGACCAGAACGATCGCACCGTCAACCATGCTCAGAATACGCTCGACCTCACCGCCGAAATCGGCGTGGCCTGGCGTGTCGATGATGTTGATCCGGGTGTCTTTCCAGACGACCGAGGTGCATTTTGCAAGAATGGTGATGCCACGCTCGCGCTCCAGGTCGTTGCTGTCCATCGCCCGTTCGGCGACCTGCTGGTGCTCGTGAAAAGCTCCTGACTGTTTGAGAAGCTCGTCCACGAGTGTTGTCTTGCCGTGATCAACGTGGGCAATGATCGCGATATTGCGGATATCCATCGGAACCGGACCTGATCTTTCCTGTAAGCAGCGGAAACCAGCCGGACAGATGATCCGGTGGCGGTATTTGCATGCAGGCAGTCCATAGAGTGGCTGGCCGCGGATTGCACGTAAAACTTGGTTCTGGCTGCCCTTTGTCCGGACAGGACTGGAAGGATGGTCAGGATTTTCGCCGTTATTTCCGACAGATGAGCCATGCGCAGGCGGGAAGAATGCCTTCTCCAATGGACATTGGCCAGATAAGGAAATAGGTATCATTCGCAACTGAGCGCATTATCGGGCGCGAATATCCACCGAGGTAACAAGGGAGTCGTCATTCATGCGTCTGGACCAGATGCCTTCCGGTCAGGTGGCCGTCGTTCGTCAGGTGGAAAACCGTAGCTCGGAAGATCCTGTGGCGTGTCGTTTGCGTGAGTTGGGATTTGTCCCTGGTGAAGCTGTCAAAGTTGTCGCACGCGGTCCATTCGGAGGCGATCCTCTGGCTGTGCGCGTTGGAATGACCCGGTTTGCCCTGCGATTGAGCGAAGCCTCGCGGATCATTCTGGATGAGACAATAGCTGTATGAATTCGATGTCGCAGTCAGCCGCACATTCCCGTGTTTCCGGCCAATCGCCCTTGAGGGCTGCGCTGGTCGGCAATCCGAATTGCGGCAAGACGGCGCTGTTCAATCAGTTGACAGGGAATCGCCAGAAAGTGGCGAATTATGCGGGAGTCACTGTCGAGAGGAAGGAAGGACGCTTTGTAACGCCCGCAGGTCGTGCCGTTGCATTGTTGGATCTGCCCGGCACATACAGCATGAACGCCACCAGCCCGGATGAAGCGGTGACGCGAGATGTCTGCGCCGGGAAATATCGGGGTGAGCCTGCGCCGGATCTGATCATCTGCGTTGTGTCCGCGACCAATTTGCGCCTGCATCTGCGTTTTGCGCTGGAAGTGCGGAATCTGGGACGCCCGATGCTGCTGGTGCTGAATATGACCGATGCAGCAAGCAAGCAGGGGCTGGTGATCGATCTGGATCGTCTGTCCATGGAGATGGGGGTGCCAGTCGTGCCCGCTGTCGGCATTCGCAAGGGGGGAGCGGCCAGACTTTCCGGGGCGTTGGATGCGATGCGGATTGCACCGCCGGAAAAGACATTGTCAGGCGATCTGCATGAAGAAGTGCGTCGCCTGATGACGCTGAGCGTGACCTATCCTCCTGATGAGGGAAATATTCTCGGGGAAAAAATTGACCGCTGGGTGCTGCACCCCGTTTGGGGGCCATGTATTCTGGCTGTGTTGATGTTTGTGATGTTTCAGGCGGTGTTCGCCTGGGCCCAGCCTCTGATGGATATGATTGATGCGGGTGTTGCCTGGCTGGCGGACACGCTGCGTGCCACCCTGCCGGATAATGCACTGACAGGGCTGTTGACGGATGGTGTCATCGCGGGAGCGGGGACGGTCATTGAGTTTCTTCCGCAGATCCTGATCCTGTTCTTCTGGATTCTGGTTCTGGAGGAATCCGGATATCTGCCGCGTGCGGCGTTCCTGCTGGATCGTGTTATGGCGTCAGCCGGTCTGTCCGGGCGGTCATTCATTCCATTATTGTCGAGTTTTGCTTGCGCTGTGCCTGGGATCATGGCGACGCGGACCATTCAGAATCCACGTGACCGCTTCGTGACCATCCTGCTGGCTCCCTTGATGACCTGCTCGGCACGTTTGCCGGTTTATGCTCTGCTGATTGGTGCTTTCATTCCGGATCGACGCATCGGGGGTATTTTCAATCTTCAGGGGCTGGTGCTGTTCGCGCTTTATGCCGGTGCGATTTTGAGTGCTTTGGTCGTTGCACGGGTTTTGAAACAGAGAGATCGGGGTGTTGAGCATCCACTTCTGCTGGAATTGCCGGATTATCGTTTCCCGAATCCGCGCGATCTTGCTCTTGGTCTCTGGCAGCGTGCGAAGATTTTCCTTTCCCGTGTCGGCACAATTATCGTTACATTGAGCGTTCTGATGTGGGCGCTGTCGAGCTGGCCGGCTCCACCCGCTGGCGCAGTCGGACCGTCGATTGATTACAGTCTTGCCGGAAGAATCGGGCATCTGATGTTGCCTCTGTTCGCTCCCATCGGCTTCAACTGGCAGATTTGTGTGGCCCTGATCCCCGGGTTGGCCGCACGAGAGGTCGCAGTGAGCGCGTTGGCGACAGTGTATGCCGTTGGGGTTGCTGATTCAGCAGATCCGGCGGCGCAGCTTGCCCCATTGCTGTCTGCGCAGTGGAGCCTGCCGACGGCCCTGTCTCTTCTGGCGTGGTATGTCTTTGCGCCACAATGTTTCTCCACGCTGGCTGTGATCCGCCGGGAGACAGGATCATGGAAGCCGGTGGCAGTGACCGCGGGCTATCTGTTCGGTCTGGCATGGCTGGCAGCGTTTCTCACGTGGCATATTGCGCGTGCATTCTGAAGACGCAGATGAAGCGATCGGCTGAACGTCGGTCGGATTTATGTTGGTTGATCTGGAGTGGAGGCAACTCATGATCGGAACTGCGATTACGGTTCTTCTCGTTCTGGTGTGCGCGATATACTGGGCCACGCGTCTGTCACCAGCTTTTGGGCGCGTCTTCTGGTCAGGAACGGATAGGCTGCTGACGGCATGTCATGCGCCAGAAGGCGTGCAGTTCTGGGCACGTCGTCGTGCGCAGGGAAAGAAAGCCGGAGGTTGTGCTGGCTGTTCTGGCTGTGGGAGCAAGGGCGGGGGCTGCCATTGATCCAAACGGGCCATGTGGCTGTTGCCAGGACATTTTCCCCCGGAAACTGCGCGTAGCGGCTTCCAGGGGCGGTAATCTTCTTATTTCTTTGCGGCTTCGAGGGCAGCGGTGATGATTTCACCTGCTTTCTTGCTGTCGCCCCAGCCGGTGACTTTCACCCACTTACCTTTTTCAAGGTCTTTGTAGCGGGTGAAAAAATGCTCGATCGCCTTGACGGTAATTTCCGGCAGATCCTCGATCTTCTCAACCTTTGAAAACTGCGGATGAATCTTGTCGTGAGGAACGCAGAGGATTTTCTCATCCTGGCCTGCTTCGTCTTCCATCAGAAGAACGCCGATCGGACGGGCGCGGATCACGGAGCCCGGAACAACACCTGTGGGTGTCAGAACCATGGCATCTGCCGGATCGCCATCAGCGGCGAGCGTGCCCGGGATGAAGCCATAGGCTGCAGGATAGGCCATTGGTGTGAACAGGAAGCGATCAACGAACAGGGCGCCGCTTTCCTTGTCGATTTCATATTTCACCGATGATCCCTGAGGGATTTCGATGACGACGTTAATGTCGTGAGGCACGTCCTTGCCAGGGGAGAGTTTCGAAACGTCCATTTTGCCTATCTCCGGATAATACGGGCGGCTGAAAACTATCGGGCGGAGATCATGTTGCCAAGGAGATAGAGGCGTAGTGTTGGCAGGAAACATGAGAGGGCTGTGTTTTTCCGATGTCCGGAATATTTATCTGCGTCAGGGTGCAGCAATCTGACAGTAAGGCCTTGCAAAAAATCGCATCTTGAGCGAAGCAGAACCCGCCTACGCGCCTGTAGCTCAATTTGGTTAGAGCAGGCCGCTCATAACGGCTTGGTTGCGGGTTCAAGTCCTGCCGGGCGCAGGCATCCTTTTCAGACCATCGGTCCGTAATTTCCCTTCAGCGCAGGAGTTCATCCCATGGCGTCCTATCAATATGTCTATGTGATGAAGGATCTGACGAAATCCTATCCAGGTGGACGTGAAGTCTTCAAAGGCATCACACTTTCCTTCCTGCCAGGCGTCAAGATCGGTGTTCTGGGCGTTAACGGCGCCGGTAAATCCACCCTGCTCAAGATCATGGCCGGTGTGGATAAGGAATATGGCGGAGAGGCATGGGCCGCTGAAGGTGCAAAGGTTGGTTATCTTGAGCAGGAGCCGCACCTCGATCCGACTCTGACCGTTGGCGAGAATGTTGCCCTGGGCTTTGGTGAGCTGAAAAGAGCCGTCGACCGTTTCAATGAAATCTCCATGCGCTTTGCCGAGCCGATGGATGACAGCGAAATGGAAGCCCTGCTGGCAGAGCAGGCCGAGCTTCAGGAAAAAATCGACGCAGGTGATGGCTGGGAGCTTGATCGCAAGCTTGAGATCGCACTGGAAGCCCTGCGGTGTCCTCCGGCTGACAGCCCGGTTGATAAGCTTTCGGGCGGTGAGCGCCGTCGCGTCGCCCTGTGTCGCCTGCTGCTGGAAAAGCCCGACATTCTTCTGCTTGACGAACCGACCAACCATCTCGATGCCGAAAGTGTCGCATGGCTGGAAAGAACGCTGCGTGAATATGAAGGCACGGTCATGGTCATCACCCATGATCGTTACTTCCTGGATAACGTGACGAACTGGATTCTCGAAATTGAGCGCGGTCGGGGTTATCCGTTCGAAGGAAATTACTCTTCATGGCTGACCCAGAAGCGCAAGCGACTGGCTCAGGAAGAGAAAGAGGAAAGCGCACGTCAGCGCGCACTGGCAGCCGAGCAGGAGTGGATTTCCTCCAGCCCGAAGGCGCGTCAGGCGAAGAGCAAGTCACGTATTACACGTTATGAAGAACTGCTTGCCCAGAGCAACGAGAAGGCGACAGGCGTTGCCGACATCGTCATCACGCCGGGTCAGCGTCTGGGTAATGTCGTGATCGAGGCTGAAAACCTGAGCAAGGGCTTTGGTGATCATCTGCTGATCGACAATCTCAGCTTCAAGTTGCCGCCGGGTGGTATTGTGGGTGTAATCGGTCCAAACGGTGCCGGTAAGTCCACCTTGTTCCGCATGATTACCGGGCAGGACAAGCCGGACAGTGGCAGCCTTACCGTTGGTGAGACAGTGCAGCTGGGTTATGTCGATCAGTCCCGTGATGATCTGGATGGCGACAAGAACGTCTGGGAAGAGATTTCCGGCGGCACGGATGTCATCTATCTCGGCAAGCGCGCCATTCCGTCACGCGCTTATGTCGGTGCGTTCAACTTCAAGGGTGCTGATCAGCAGAAGAAGGTTGGCATTCTGTCCGGTGGTGAACGAAACCGCGTTCATCTTGCGAAAATGCTTCGGAAGGAAAGCAACGTTATTCTTCTCGACGAACCGACGAACGATCTTGATGTCGATACGTTGCGTGCCCTTGAAGATGCGTTGGCTGAATATCCCGGCTGCGCTGTGATCATCTCCCATGATCGCTGGTTCCTTGATCGTCTCGCAACGCATATCCTTGCGTTCGAGGGTGATAGTCATGTCGAATGGTTCGAAGGTAACTTCCAGGCTTATGAGGAAGACAAACGGCGTCGTCTTGGTGCAGATGCGACCGAGCCAAGCCGGATTCGTTATCGCCCTCTGGCACGCTGAGACTGCTCCAGGCTTCGGTCTGGACATCGAAGAAAAGCGGACTTTGGAATGAGGTCCGATATCCTCCGGACCGCTCGTCTGGTTCTGGAACCGGTTTCATGGCGGAATCTGGATGAAGTCGCCGCCTTGAAAGCGGATGCCGGTGCGTTTGGTCTGATGCTCGGCGGTGTCCGTAATCGGGTGCAGACTGAAGCCGAAATGGCGCAGGATGTCGCATTCCGTGCCCGGCATCGGGTTGGCATGTTCGTCATTCGCGAAAATGGCCGGATGATCGGCATGACCGGAATACATGACCGCCCAGACGGGCGTGGATTGGCGTTGAGATTCGCGCTTTATCCCTTCGCGACCGGACGCGGGCTGGCGGCGGAAGCGGCTGGTGCCGTGTTGCGATATGCGCACAGCGTCGGAATTCATCGTGTAATTGCAGTTGCCCGGAACACGAATCTGGCTTCGAGAAAAGTTCTCGGAGCGATTGGTATGCGTGTTTGCGGTGTATTCGAACGTGATGGCTGCCGGATGCTGACCTTTGAAAGTCGGGCGGGGCATGAGGCCTCATCCAGACACCGTCGGGTTACTTCCTCGCTGGGGCGTCAGTCCTGAGCTTATTCCTCCTGTCCAATGGATCGGGAATGCTTGTGGGCGGACTATAAACTCCAGCGGAATACTCTCAGATCCTGATAATTACAGTGGGGCAATAGCATCGATAATCTGTTGTCCCCATCTTGGACTTTGGAGAATGCTGAGCTGACCGCGTCCTCCATAGGAAATTCTGGCTTCGGCCATCCGGTCATGGGTGACGGTGTTGTCGGCTGTAATGTCTTGAGGTCGGACAACACCACTCAGTTCCAGATTGCGGAGCTCATTATTCACGCGGACTTCCTGTCGAGCTACTACAACAAAATTACCATTTGGAAGAACCTGCGTGATCGTTCCAGCAACGCTGATCGTCACAGTTTCATTTCTGGTGATCGTCCCCTGCGCACTGTTGCCATTTGAGCTTGAGGTGGAGAGGGCATCGGCTTGGGTCAGATGTGAAATAAACTTGCCCTGCAGGCCGAAAAGACTTGGGATTCCCATGCTTTCATTGCCGGAGGCCGAAGCTGTTGTGTTATCCACCATGGTTGCGTTGTCCGTGATGTCAACAATGATGGTGACAAGATCCCCAACCTGTGTAGCGCGCTGGTCTTTGAAAAAGGCCCGGCTGCCGGTTCGCCACAAGCTGGCAGTTTCAGCCGGGGGAGGTTGCAGAGGGGGCATTGGCATGGTGAGGGGGCGGTAGTTTCCGTCCAGCGTCGGGTTTGATGAATGAGTCATGGCAGGAGGGTGGGCAATGTCCGACCAGGAACCAACGCCATTGCAGGCACTCAATTCCAGACAGAGAAACAATGATAGGGCAGAAAGAGAAATGCGTGTCATGGAAGTCTCTGTGCGTGCAGACTATTGATCAGTTGTGGGTCGGCGGGTTCGGGGGCTGTGCCGGGTTCGACAGCAACGTGAGTCCGATCTGTCGCCAGACCGGTGACGATCATATGAGACGCAGTGTTCAGGACGCGAACACGCTGGCCGATAGAGGCCGACCCCAGAGCGCGACCCGCGGCGGTGAGTTGCAGTCCCTGTGATGAAACAACGAGAACGACAGGGGCATTACGCTCAATAAGTGTAATCTGTCTGATGTCATCAGAGGTTATGGGATTTCCCGCTCTGAGCAGGCGTCGAGCCGTTTGTCCCTGGATCATGGTCATATCATGCAGTGCCAATGTGGGAATAAGGCGTGTATCCTTTTCCTGAAACTCCAGATCCTCGGTCGTAATCATTTCTCCTGGTGCGATATCGTGTGTCGCTGAAATGACGGAGGCATAAGAAAGTGTGCTTCCACTGATCTGGATTGATGTTCTGTCTGAATTTTCTTCTGATTTTATATTGAAGAATGCTGAAAAATGTCCGTTATGTGAATTCCAGACCAGAGATGTGAGATCGGGAGATACATCTATTTTTTCTGCAATAAAAATATTCTGAGGAAAATGATCTATTTTAATATTTGATTTTTCAGATAGTCCTTTTTCACGAAGCGCATCTTCCAGAGTCGGGAGTATGTCGTCGGGAATAAGGACGCGGCCGGAACGTGTAAGTTTCAGATGGTCTGTTTCAGAAATATCTGTGTCTTCCACGTTATAGTCATGCGCTATGGCTTTTAACTGTTTACCGGGAACGAAAATGCTTTGTCCGGGATGAGGTGCATTGCCAATCTCCTGATCCTGCCCGGGTTCAAGATTATCGAAGAGATCAGATAGATGAATGCGTGGACCATGAATGGTGATTGTGTCACGCGGGGTTTCTGCGGCGCTCATAATGGGCAGGGACAAACCGCAGATGAGTAGAAAGCATCTTGAGATGCCGAAATCGTATATCCGGTTTGAACGCATCATTTCAGGCTTGTGAGTGTCTGGAGCATCTGATCAGAAGCAGTAATCACTTTACTGTTCATTTCATATGCCCGCTGCGCAGTGATCAGATCCGTAATTTCTGAAACAACGTTGACGTTGGACTGTTCAACAAAGCCCTGTTCAATGGCGCCAAAGCCGATGCTCTGTCCCGTTCCGGTGATAGCGTTTCCGGAAGATTGTGTTTCTGTGAACAGATTCTGGCCCATGGCTTCCAGACCATTTTCGTTCTGGAAAGTTGCCAACTGGATTTGCCCGACTGTGGCGGCCGTGGTCTGGCCGCTGACCGTGACCTGCACCTGTCCTGTCTGATCTATTGTAATGCTCTGGGCATTGTTCGGGATCGTGATGCCGGGGCTGAGAGTATAACCATCAGCGGTGACGATTGTGCCATCATTGGCAAGTGAAAATGTGCCATCCCGGGTGTAAGCATATTCCCCGGATGGAAGTGTTACCTGAAAATAACCGGCGCCCTGGATGGCGAGGTCCAGAGCGTTGCTGGTCTGGTTGAGTGTTCCCTGCTCATTGATACGATAAATGCCTGCAGTGCGAACACCCAGACCCATCTGTGCGCCTGAGGGCACAAGTGTTCCGGAGTCCGAACTCATCGTTCCGACGCGACGGAGATCCTGATACATGAGATCCTGAAACTCTCCGCGACGGCGTTTATATCCCGTTGTGCTCATATTCGCGATATTATTTGAAATGACCTCAACATTTGTCTGTTGGGCCTGCATGCCGGTTCCGGCAATATCGAGAGAGCGCATCATGGAACGATTATCCTTGGATCAGACGATAGAAAATATTTGAAAATCACGATTGAATCTGAAGAATTTTATCAATCGCCGTTTTACGTCGAGTAGATTCGCTATCGACAAGATTGGAAGTAATTTGAAAATCACGCTGAAGTTCAAGAAGATGAGATGTTTCTGTCATTGCATCCACATTGCTGGCTTCAAGCATGCCTTGCCGAATGTCCCGTTTCTGCAACTGTCGTGTCGGTGTTGTTGCCCGGAATGTCTGCGCGTCTTCTTCGGATAATGTGAGGAGGTTATCGACGGTTACAACGCCGATTTGTCCGATAACGCCGTTTTCACTGCTGATCGTGCCATCGGATGCGACTGATATGCTGACATCGCGTGGCGGAATGACCAATGGCTGCCCGCTCTGATCCAGAAGCGTATTGCCGGATGCATCAGAAATCTGACCGTTGTTCAGGCGCTGGAAACGACCATTGCGGGAGAGGCGCACGCCACGGGGCGTCATGACCGAAAAAAATCCCTCTCCGGTGATCGCAACGTCCAGAGGATTTCCTGTCTGCTGAAGCGTGCCCTGACGGAAATCGCGCCAGGTTGCGCGATCTTCCGTATAGGCTTCAGTCTTTTCAGTGGGGGATGAAGTGCCATTCTGCTTTGCCAGATAGGCTGAGAACTGCATATGGCCGGCCTTGAAGCCTGCTGTGGATGCGTTGGCGATGTTATTTGCCAGAACGCTGATGGAACGTAGATCGGCGTCCATGCGTGACAAGGCGATATAGGTCGTGTTGTCCATCGGCAGTCTTCTTCCTCCGGCTGGGAGTATGCGGAGGAAAGGTTGAAAAAGAGTTTCTGTCTGGTGGGAGATCTATCGTTCTTAGTATCTGGATCTATAACCCGTTAAGGTCGCTCTATTCGCATTTTTCGGAACGGACGGTTTGTACATGCGTATCCTTCACTGCATCGGCACTCAGGGAATGGCGGGCACCGAGCGTTATGTTAGTGAACTGGCGGAATGGCAGGGGAAAACCGATGATGTGAGGGTCCTGATTGCCCGGCAGAGCCATGATCCGGAGACTGGGGCGGATATTGTCCAGAGCTTGCCATCAGGATTACCCGTGCGTGCAGGGCGTTTCGGGTTTTTGGCGGCTCTGATCCGGGAAATCGTTGATTTTAAGCCGGATGTTATTCACACACATCTGGGGCTCGCCAGTTTCAGGGGGGGCGTGCTTCTACGTTTGTGGTTGCGACATTGCAGGATGAGGCCCGCAGTGGTGGCGACACTGCACAAAGCGTGGAGTTCACGGGCCTATCGGCGTCATGATGGCCTGATTTGTATTGCCGGATGGCAGCGTGAAGAGATTCCAGCGTCCTTTGCTGGCCGGGTAGCTACTATTTCCAACTGGACGAAGCCTGTCGCTGACGATCCGGTTTTTCGTGACATTTTCCGTCATGAAATGGGAATCAAGACAGATGAATTCCTGATTGGAGCAGGGGGGCGTCTGATTGCAGAAAAAGGTTTTGATCTTCTTCTTGATGCTTTTCGGAAAGCATCGCTTCCGCGTGGAAGATTGGTAATTTTTGGCGATGGTCCCGAACGGGAAGCGTTGAAGCAGATAGCGCCACCCGGTGTGATATTCGCGGGATACAGACATGACCTCAAGCGCGATATGGCCGCTCTGGATGCGTTTGCAATGGCCTCACTCAGGGAGCCTTTCGGATTGATTCTGCTGGAAGCAATGGCGGCTGGCCTGCCTGTGCTTGCGACCAAAGCGGGTGGTGTTCCGGATATTCTTGCGCAGGCACCTGAGTGGATGGTGCCCCCGGGTGATAGCGATGCGCTGGCTGAAGGTTTGCAGCGCCTTTACGGCAGTAAACGACGCGAATGGAATCTTTCAGGCTTCTCTCTGCCAGAGCAGGCCACGAAGATAAGGCATTTCTATCAGGATTGCCTCGGACAGCGCGGTGAGGTGAAGGAG
>JAAYUA010000112.1 GCA_012517935.1 Acetobacter sp.
AAAGGCTTTTAATCGATTATCAAATTTGGTGGATGCAAAGCAGACCGAGGACCGTACAGCCGTGATGGTTGGGCTTTGGGGTAAAGTGCATGGTGTCGCTGTTCTTGCAATAGATGGACTTTTGAATGGAATTACCCCAATTCAGACACTGGATGAATTGGAAGATATTTTGAAACGTGTCTTTCAATAGAAGATATTTTTGAAATGCTATCTTCTGAAGGCATATGCCATATTTGATGTTATTTGTAAAAATCAATGGTTTCAAAGTTCAGAAACCGAGAAGTGACGCGGGCATTGAGCTAAGCTTGCCTGTTCAGGCAGGATAACTGTAAAAATATTCTATAATACTCCGCAATAGGACTGATTTTTTCAGATTTCTGGGGTAATAACAATCGCCTTTATGGTTGCCGTTTTCACGAATGAGAAAATATGTCGTTACACATTTCAGACTCAGACGAATCTTCCGGCTGTTCATCCAATATAACCCGCCGGCAGATTTTCAGAGAAGCGTGGCCTGTCATTCTGGGACAGGCGCTGACCCCTCTGACGGGTGTCGTCGATGTTTGCATGATGGGACGATTTGGAAGCGTTGCTGATCTTGCGGCTGTTGCTCTTGGGGCAACAGTTATCAATTTTGTTTTCTGGAGTTTCGGGTTTCTCCGCATGGGAGTGACAGGAATGACTGCGCAGGCGCGTGGTGCGGGAGAATATGAAGAGGTCGCGGCCATTCTCTTACGTGCGTTTTGCCTGGCCATTCCCGCCGGTTTTTTGCTTCTTGCAGTGTCACCTTTTGTTGCACCTTTTGCTCTGCATTTACTTGATACACCTTCAGATGCTTTTGCCGCAGCAGATGGTTTCACTCAGGCCCGTTTCTTTGGGGCGCCTGCGGCCCTGGGGGCTTATGCGATCACCGGATGGCTGATCGGTCTTGGCCGGACAAGGTGGTCTCTTTTTTGTCAGATCGTTCTGAATGGCATGAATATTCTTCTTGATTTTCTCTTCGTAGGTATTTTCCACACAGGCTCTGTCGGGATTGGAATAGGAACATCATTAGCTGAATGGAGCACTCTGGGAGCAGGGCTTCTGGTTGTCAGGTGGATCTCTTCAAGAGAAAAGCATGGATTTTCGTTCCGTTTCCATCGAGAATTGTTTGTTCGACATGCAATGATACGATTGATCAGTGTCAATGCTGATCTGATGGTCCGAACGCTTGCTCTTCTTTTCATGTTCTCATGGTTTACAAAATCTGGGGCGCGTCTTGGGCCGACAGTTCTTGCGGGAAGCCACCTGCTGATGCAGTTCGTGAATGTCAGTGCTTTTGTGCTCGACGGATTTGCTTTTACGGCGGAACATCGTGTCGGTGTTGCGGCGGGTGAAGGTTCGGTCTCGGGATTTTTGCGCGCGATGCGCATGACAGGTGAATTTTCCTTTGCAGGAGGTCTCCTGTTTTCAGTCATTATCTGGCTTTCAGGTCCTTTTTTTATTGACGCCCTGACGCATTCTTCTGAAGTCAGAATGCAGGCAGAAGCAATGCTGCCATGGTGCGCCCTTATTCCTGTCATAGGAGCTGGAAGCTGGTTGCTGGATGGCGTGTTTATTGGAGCAACTCAGGGGAAAATCTTGCGTAATGCCGCTATTCTGGTTGCATTGGGATATCTTCTGACAGATTTTGTTCTCAAACCTTGGGGTGCCGAAGGTTTATGGCTCGCACTGCTTCTGGGGTATGTTTATAGAGCTGCTGCGTTGGGCGTATGTGTGCCTGGTCTTGTGAAACGTATTGCGGCGGGCAAGGTTGCTGGATAACTGTTTTCAGCAACGCATCCTATACTGCCATCCGGTATCGGAATGGCAGTATAAGCGGAAAAACCGTTTCTCAGTTCGGATCCATCAAACGCTGAGACAGATAAACTGCTTCAAGAGCTCTCTCATGTGCGACTTCCTTGGCGTTGACCGTGCCAGCATGTCCACCTTCAGTGTCTTCATAATAGAAGAATGGAACTCCAAGTTGTTTTAGACGCATGGCGAAAAGGCGTGCATGCACAGGACCGACACGGTCATCTGTTGTGGATGTGAAGATGAATGGTTCGGGATAGTGAATGCCTGTACGCAGGTTCTGCAAGGGGGAGATAGATTTCAGGAAAGCTCTTTCTTTTGGCTTGGAGACTGTACCATATTCATCTTCCCATGAGGCCCCAGCCGCCATGGTTTCGTAATTCATCATGTCCAGCAACGGAACGCCGATAATCACGGCATTCCACAACTCCGGATGCTGCGTGAATTCGACACCCATCAGCAGCCCTCCATTGGAGCGGCCCCGGATACCGAGTTTCTTGACGGATGTTATTCCGCGAGAGACGAGATCCTGTCCTACGGCTGCAAAATCATTGTAGATACGTTGTCTTTGCGTCTTGCGCCCGGCTTCGTGCCATGCGGGCCCGAATTCGCCGCCACCGCGAATATTTGCAACGGCGTAATTGCCTCCACGTGTGAGCCAGAGACGCCCGATTTCCGGGGCATATGTGGGCGTATAGGAAGCCTGAAAACCACCATAAGCCGTCAGAAGGGTAGGAGAGGGACGAGTATCGGTGGTTTGTGATTTATGAACAAGGAAATAGGGGATTTTTGTTCCATCTGTTGAGGTCGTCCAGAGTTGGTCAACCGTCAGATCAGACGCATCGAACAATGCAGGCATTTGTTTGATTTGTTCTGTCTTTGATGATTGGCCTTCAGTTTCCCATAGCTGGGGTGGCGTAATATAGCCCTCGGACGTCAGAAAGGCTTCGTTGGTATGCTGATTGGCTGCCGCAATATGAATGGTCGACATATCAGGCAATGTCAGCGTGCTTCGGGAAAGCTGCCCGGTTCCTGATTCAGGGATGTGAATGACGGAAGCACGTCCCCTCACATTCTCAAAATAACTTACGATAACGTTATTTTTTGTGATCGCGATTTCATCGAGTGCCTGGGACTTATCAGGGGCCCACAGGATGCCGACATTGGTATCAGGCTTTGTTGGATCAACGGAAATCAGGCTTCCTGAGGCAATTTTCTTTCCATCGGCGGTCGTCCAGTCCTCGTTCAGGGACAAGACCAGTCTTCCATGGATCATGCCTTCAAGCGTGATACGTTCCGGCAGGTTCAGCCAGAGCAGTGTTCCGGCGTTCTGTCCGCTTCCGGCCATGTCCATATTCTGGATGACAGCCAGTTTTGTCGTGAAGAATGTAGGTGAACGATTGATGAGGAAAAGGCGGTTACCATCACCATCAGTCAGAGATAGACCCGAGACTGAGACATCGGTTTTTTCGCCACGTGCGATTTCTATTGCCTGATCCGGGGATTGACCACGAATGACGCGGCGTACGACAAAAGGATAGCCGGAAGTGGTTAGAGAGCGACCCGTGCCATTCCAGTCTCTGGCAACAAGGAATGTATTTTCGTCAGCCCACGCGACGCTCTGTTTTGAGCGAGAGAGGGTGAAGCCATCAGGGATGATCTTTCCGGTTTTCGTATCATATTCCCTGAGTGTGACTGCGTCCTCGCCGCCATCCGAAAGACGGATCAGGCAGCGCCTCTCTTCAGGTTCAAGGCATATAGCACCTTCGAAAACCCAGTTCTGCTTTTCGTCTTTTGCCAGCTTGTCAACATCAAGCATGGTGACCCACTCAGGGGATTCTTTTTTGTAGGATGCCTGCGTCGTTTCTCGCCATATGCCTCGAGGATGCTGGTCATCCTGCCAGAAATTCCAGATATGCCCAGCGAGGAATTCTGGCATGGGAAGACGTGCGGGACTTTCTCCGACTTCCAGGGCATCCTTATAAAAAGTTTTGTAACGCGGGTCAGATTGAAGAACGGTATTTGTTTTTTCGTTCCACTCAGAAACCTGCTTCATAGCTTCCGGGCCATGAATCTGGGACATGACATTGCGCACTGACTGCATCGTATCTGTCGCAGAGAGTGCAGATGTCGCGGTCAGGAATGTTAATGACGCAGATAACAAAAGCTTCTTGTAAACAGGCATATTTTCTCCGGATGATTTCAGTGCCTATAGATAACGGTATTCAGGGACAGGACGGAAAATTATCGACGTTTTGAGGTGCTTTCGTCGAACAGTTCGGAAAGTTTTTTCATCATTGTGCCACCCAGTTCTTCGGGGTCAGTGATTGTGACGGCCCGACGATAATAGCGTGTGACATCATGTCCGATGCCGATGGCGATAAGCTCCGCATCGCGACGTGCTTCAATATGCGCAATCACGGCCCGCAGATGATCTTCCAGATAGGATGCGGAATTGACGGAAAGTGTGCTGTCATCGACTGGAGCGCCATCGGAAATGACCATAAGTATCCGACGCTGTTCGTGGCGAACGCGCAGGCGCTGCCAGGCCCAGAGCAGGGCTTCACCATCGATATTTTCTTTCAGAAGTCCTTCACGGAGCATCAGGCCAAGGTTGGCCTTTGATCGACGCCAAGGCGTATCGGCGGATTTGTAGATAATATGCCTCAGATCATTCAGACGCCCAGGAGATTGCGGCTTTCCTTCCCGGATCCATTTTTCGCGTGACTGTCCACCTTTCCATGCGCGGGTCGTAAAACCGAGGATTTCGACCTTCACTCCGCAGCGTTCCAGAGTGCGAGCCAGAATATCACCACACATTGCGGCAACGGAAATTGGCCTGCCACGCATGGAGCCGGAATTATCGATCAGGAGGGTGACGGCCGTGTCCCGGAAATCTGTTTCCCGCTCGCGCTTGTAGGAAAGTGACAGCAGAGGGTTGATAACGATTCTGGAAAGGCGCCCCGCATCAAGTATGCCTTCTTCCAGATCAAATTCCCATGCCCGCGTCTGTTGCGCCATGAGCTTGCGCTGAAGGCGGTTGGCAAGACGGGAGACAACGCCCTGCATGCTGGCAAGATGAACATCAAGCTGTTGACGGAGACGATTGAGTTCATCCGCATCGCATAAATCTTCGGCTGCGATTTCTTCGTCAAACTCCGTTGTCCAGGCCTTGTAATTCGTGGCCAGACCTCCATCCCCGGTGGATTGCGGCTGATCTGTCTGTCCTGCTGGATCTCCAGTCCCGTCGACCTCATCGGTTGCCTGCTCCGATGTGTCGTCTTCCGGCTCTCCCATCTCTCCGGAGCCGTCCATCATTTGCGGGTCCGTGACGGCATCATCCTGCTGTGCGGATGGAGAGTCCTCACTTTCAGGCTGGGTGGTGTCGGGTTCGGATTCATCCTGTGTTTCGGATGAATCCGAACTGTCGCTGTCTGGCTCCGTGCTGTCGGTTTCAGCTTCCGAAAGAGCACAGGCGGTGAGAAGCCGTCGGGTTACACGTGCATAAGCATTCTGATCATCCTGTACGGATGATAATTCCTGCAAGGCATCACGCGCTTCCGGTGACAGTGTTTTTTCCCACGCGTTGAGCAGAGTTTGAACCTGCTCGGGCAGTTTTTCACCCGTCAGTTTTTCGCGCGCCAGCATGCTCAGAGCCAGTGGCGTCGATAACTCTTCAGGGCTGTTCATGCGGCTGACGCCGGCATCAAGAAGGGAATTTTCGAAACGGATGTGAAGATTGGCGGCGACACCGCGCATATAACGGCCGCCTATGGCCTCGACCCGCGCCTGTTCCAGCGCGTCATAGACTTCGCGTGCAGGAATTTCGGTGGGTTGCCGTGTCAGATGGAGGTTTGCGTCATGATGACGGATACGCAGCGCCTGCGCATCTGCCGCGCCTCGGATTTGCGCGGTTTCCGCATCATTCAGGCTGCGGGAGGGTTGAGGGAGACGGACTGCGTTTCCATCCGTCGAGCGACCGGTCGTGATATTTCCCTGATGAAAGGAAACCTCCGTGTCGCTTCGCCCACCGAGAGCGCGAGAAGCGCCAGCCGTCGCACGGCGGAATGCTTCTGCACGATCGACGGCATCAGACGCCGGTGTCGATGGAGAATTTCTGGTGGGGCGTTCGGCCATAGGTGCAGCCCATCTTCAAATGCAAAACTGCACTCTGATGAGATGATCAGAGATGCAGTGTCGAAATCATGTTCAGGCCCCGTGGAGGGGCTGATGTCAGCTGCGGACGAGGGGGCTCGTATTGAAGCAGCGCTGATAATATTCCGCGACGATTCCACGTTCGGCTTCGTCACATTTATTGAGAAATGTTACACGGAAAGCAAAAGCGGGGTCTTTGAAAATACGCTCGTTTTCAGCCCACGCAATGACGGTGCGTGGCGACATGACGGTGGACAGGTCGCCCGCCATGAAGCCTGAGCGGGTCAGGCCGGCAAGTGCTACCATACTGTCCACTTTCTGTTTCACGGACGCATCTTTGATGTCCAATTTCATTTTGGACATGATGATGGCGACTTCCTGCGCATGGGGCAGGTAGTTCAGGGTGCTGACAATATTCCAGCGATCCATCTGTCCCTGATTGATCTGCTGTGTGCCATGATAGAGCCCCGTTGTGTCTCCCAGCCCTACGGTGTTCGCCGTCGCAAAGAGGCGGAAGAAGGGGTTAGGACGGATCACACGGTTCTGATCCAGAAGGGTCAGGTTGCCTTCGACTTCCAGAACGCGCTGGATCACAAACATGACGTCGGGGCGTCCGGCATCATATTCATCAAAAATCAGTGCGCAGGGATGTTGCAGGCACCAGGGGAGAAGGCCTTCCCGGAATTCCGTCACCTGCTGCCCGTCACGCAGGACGATGGCGTCCTTGCCGATCAGGTCGATACGGGAAATGTGGCTGTCCAGATTGATACGCACGCAAGGCCAGTTCAGCCTGGCTGCGATCTGCTCGATATGAGATGACTTTCCTGTTCCGTGGAAACCCTGAACCATCACGCGTCGATTGAAAGTGAAACCGGCGAGGATCGCAAGAGTGGTGTCATGATCGAAAAGATAGGAATCGTCTTTGTCCGGAACGTGGTCGGTGCGTTCGGAGAATGCCGGGACAGTCATATCGCTATCGATGCCGAAGACTTCCCGCACGGAAACCGTAATGTCGGGTGTGGCTGTTATTGAAACAGGAGGAAGTTCGGCAGTTTGAGAGGTCATCATCTGTCCGTTCGGTTTTGTCAGGGGAGGCAGAGTGCCACGTTCATGCTGTCTTTTCGAGCCCTGAAGAGACATGGCTTTCGAAATGGGCACGGAGCGTGGTGTAGGCGATATTGATCAGTTTCAGACGTTCTTCTGATTCAGGGCTGCCATTATTGGCATCAGGATGGTGCAGTTTCGCCAGATGACGATAGCGTATCCTGACTTCCTCGATTGAAACAGGCCATTCAAGTCCCATGGTGTCGAGAGGCTGTCGCAGCGTATCCGGGACTGAATTCCGAGTGGAGGATGGGGGAGCACCCTTTCCACGTCCCCTTCTGGACCGTCCTGCGGCGCCCATGATGTCCAGAGGATCGAGCACATCTTCCTCGTTGAACGGCTGGCGTCCGATATGGCCCAGTTTCCATGACGGACGGTCCCACGACACGTCTGCGCGCAGATGGGCTTCAATCTGTCCGGGGGACATTCCTTTATAGAAGTCCCATCGGGCATTATATTCTCTGATGTGCTCAAGACAGAACCAGTAATAGTCGTTCAATGTCTCGCGTGAGCGTGGTGCGCGGTAGCCTGCCTGTTCCGTGCAACCATTCTTGTCGCAGAAGCGATGGGGTGCATCGGGGTCGGGAGCGAAAGCACGCGCGCGTGAGTTCTTCCGTTTCATGATCGTGTTATGTGTTCTCCGGTTACGGATATGCAAGTGTGATCGGATCGAGCAACATAGCACACGTGACGTTGAATATGGAGGCGAAGTAGGATGGCGACTGTTTCAGAGGTGGTTTTGCCAGAGACAACCCGGGTGGAACGTATTCGATCTCTTGTGCAGACTGAGTTGGCCCCGATGCTTCTCACTATTGAAGATGAAAGCCATCGCCATGCGCATCACGCTGGCATGACGGCGGAAAGCCGGGGTCCACAGGCAGGCGCATTGGAGACGCATCTGAATGTCACTATTGTCAGCAATGCTTTCGAAGGGCAGTCGCGTATCGTTCGATCACGGCGGATCAATACGTTGTTGGCGAGTGAATTCAAGGATGGGCTGCATGCGCTCCGTCTGGTCCTGAAAACCCCAGAGGAGATGGATCGCACATGATTCTGTCCCGCCGCGCCGCGCTTTCAGCCTTATTGATGGGCGGGTTGAGCGCCTGTGCTGAAGCACCCGTGCAATTGTCTGGAGAAGATCGATCGGCGGTTCGTCGGGTTGAGGATTATCTGAATGGGATACAGCATTTTCAAGCTGATTTTGTTCAGAAATTCCCTGATGGTGGTTATGGAAACGGTGTTTTTGTATATTCGCCCGGCCATCTTCACATGACTTATGCCATTCCGCATGGAACCGAACTGACGGCTGGAGAGGGGCATCTTGTTTTCAGGAATGGACAAAATGGCAGCGTGACACGGATGGGGCTGTCGCGAAATCCGCTTGGATTGCTGCTGGATACCCCAATACATTTGTCCGGCGTAGTAACGGTGACGAACGTCGTGCAGCAGCCAGGTTTTCTCCAGATCTCCATGGCGCGTACTGCGATGCTTTCGGAAGGTCTCCTGACGTTGCAGTTTAACGACTTCAATGGAAAACTGTCTCTGAAAGGGGTAGATGTGGTGGATGAACGCCAGCATCGCACGCAACTTTCGCTCTCAAATGTCGGATAATATTTGAGACATATGAACAGGCTGGATTAATAAATTTATAGAAAATCGTTACACAGCTGATACTGAAATGGAAATGAAATTGCCCAGGCTAAGAATGTCGTGTCCAGCGGGACCATATGGTTGGCGCCCCATTCTGATTATGTCCGCACTTTTCTTCAGTATCGGCTTCATTACGTGGTTGAACGGTCCTCTTATCACTTTTGTGCAGGTTGCATTCAATCTCGATGATGTCTCGGCATTCCTGATTCCTGTCTGTTTTTATCTGGCGTATCTGATTTTCCCATTGCCTGCGACTTTATTGACCAAAAAAATTGGCCTGCGCAGGGGGATAATTGTCGCGCTTCTCATTATGGCCGCCGGAATGGCGATATTTGGTCAATATGTGAATAATGGCTGGTATATCGGGGCTCTGGGTGGACTGATTGTGATCGGTGCGGGCCTTTCTCTTCTGCAAATAACGGTCAATCCCTATATCAGCCTGTTGGGAGACCATTCACAGGCCGCACAACGCATTGCGATCATGGGTGTTGCCAACAAATTTGCGGGGATTGTGGCACCGGTCGCTTTTGCTGTTGTTGTCATGCCCGATGTCGGGAATGTTGCTTCCCGGCTCAAGGCCATGTCTCCTGGGGTGGACAGGGACAGGGTCATATCTGATTTCACCCATGCCGTGTATTTGCCGTATCAGATTATGGCAGGGCTGCTTATGCTTCTGGCGTTGTTTGTTGCCCGCGCCGCACTGCCTGAAATTACCATATCTGAAGATTCCACTCAGGATACAAACTCCCGGAAGTCTTCTTCTTCAGGGAAATTCTGGGGAATGACTGGTGCTCTGGCGATGTTTCTCTATGTCGGAGTGGAAGTCATGGCAGGAGATGCTATCGGCTTTCTTGGTCGATCCTATGGCCTGTCACTGGACATCACGAAATATCTTACATCTGCTACGCTTGGTTCCATGCTGGCGGGATATTTGCTGGGCATGATAATTGTGCCGCGTTTTATCAGTCAGGAGCGCTATCTGCTGCTTTCCTGTTGTTTGGGTATTCTGCTGGGTGTTTTCTCCCTTTTTCTTCCAGGCGCTCTCCCGGTCTATTGTATTGCTCTTCTGGGATTTGCGAATGCAATGATTATGCCGGCGCTGTTCCCGATAGTTCTTGCTGAAGCCGGCTCCCAGGGAGGGCAAGCCGTGGCATGGTTGGTCATGGCTTTCTCTGGGGGTGCTATTGTGCCTCAAATTTTTGTTCATATCGTTCCCAGCATGGGTGTGCTTTCGGCCTTCATGCTGCTGGTTATTCCGTCTTATCTGTTTATCGGAGGCTGGACGCTGGCGTGCAGAAAGTCGATAAATAAGAATATAGAGACAGATTTATGTCGGGAACATAATCTTGATGGCATTAGATAAGATGAAATTCAGTAAATATTCTTTCACAACAAAAATGCTTCTGATTTTAGCTGCGTGTTCCGGTGCCAACATTGCTCATGCCGAAAGCTCATTGCAGAATATTTCAAGTATCGGAACGCAGGTTGAAAGTCCGGCTTTGATGCCTTTGCCTGCTTCTGCTCAGTTTCCCGGTGGTTTCATTCCCTTTTCCGGGAGAGTCACTGTTTCATGGGAAAACGCACCGACACCGGTTCTGAAAAAGG
>JAAYUA010000113.1 GCA_012517935.1 Acetobacter sp.
CAGAACGGTATTCACCAGAACGCTTCGGGTTATAGCAGTCCGATTTTCAACGGGGTGGTAGAACAAGCATTGGCCACGCAAAACCCGGAACAGCGAAGAATACTCTATCAACAAGCACAAGAGCTTATCGCCCAGGCACATCTTCAAATCACGACTTATTCGCAGACCACGCGTTTAGGAGTGTTCAGCAATGTTCATGATGTACGCATTGAACCCTCGTTACGTGTCATTAATTTTCATGACGTCTGGATGGCACCATGACAAAACGCTTGGCTTCCCAGCGTATGATCAGCCGGATCGGCTTGAGTCTTGGCATGCTCTTTGCATCTGCAACATTAACATTTCTTGCTGTGCGTATGATGCCCGGTGATCCGGCAACGATCATCCTTGGTGGTGCCATGGCCAACCCTACACCCGGTGCTGTTGCGGCTATCACCAGAGAGTATGGTCTCGATCGTCCTCTTATCGTGCAGTATGGTTTCTACATATGGCGGCTGCTGCATGGAGATTTAGGGGCTTCCTTCAGTCAACATCTGCGTGTTGCGGAGGTTTTGCGCCAACAGATGCTGCCTACGCTGGCACTCGCATCCCTTTCGCTCCTTTTTGCATGGGCTCTAGCCCTAATTTCAGTATTCTGCACAGTCCGTCGCGGGAAAGTCATCTCGAGCCTTGGAGCCTCTTTCGATATCTCTGCTGCCGCGCTCCCGCCGTTCTGGCTTGGAATTGTGCTGCTCTGGATATTGGCGTTCAGATTGCATCTTCTGCCACCAGCGGGGAGCTCTTCACTGCTTTCCCTCATCATGCCAGCGCTTGCGCTTGCCATTCCCTTGGGAGGGTTTCTGGCTCAGGTCACGCGTGAGTCTTTGGAGATTGCCCTTGATCAACCATTTATCCTGAGTGCAAGAATGCGAGGTCTAAGTATGGGGCAAGTTTTACGGCGCCATGCCCTACGGCACGCACTTCTTCCCGGTATTGCGCTCTCAGCGTGGGCTCTCGGCGCGCTTCTCGGTGAAACAGCAGTTATTGAAGCTATTTTTTCACGAAAAGGACTTGGACGCACTCTCGTTTACGCCGTTTCCGCGCAAGACATGGCCCTAACAACCGGCATCGTTCTGTTCGTCACAGTCGCATACATACTTGCCAGCCTGGTTATCGAGCTCATCCATGAAATGGTCGATCCGCGTCTTGCTACATCTCGGAGGCGGAAAACATCCTGATGATTATAGCCTCGAAAAAGTTCATCGCGTGGAAGCAGTTTCCCATCACACTCTTTCTTGCATCAGGCTTTCTGATTTTTCTTTTGATTTCAGCCATCATTCCAAATGCGATCAGCACAACTGACCCGTATGCTATTGCACCGCGGCACGCTTTCTTATCCCCAGACTGGAACCACCCTTTCGGAACAGATCAGTCTGGTCGCGATATCTTGACACGCGTTATTCATGGTACACGGCAGTCCCTTTTAGTAGGGGCTGGAGCCGTCGCAATTAGTTTTTCTGGTGGTATCGTCCTTGGGCTGGCAGGTGGGCTGGGTCCTCAGTGGCTGCAGAAAGGTATTGGTGCAGTTATAGATGTACTGTTTTCGTTTCCTGCATTGATACTGGCACTTCTTTTCTCTGCCAGTCTTGGAACTGGGGCAGGGCCGCTGGCTTTGGCGATCGGGATCGCCGCTACACCGGGCTATGGCAAGATGGTCTTCAGTCAGGTGCTGTCGGTTAGACACTCAGGATATACGGAGGCTGCCCGTGCCCTTGGTCACACGCCATTTTCCATTATTCACCGACATGTTCTACCCAATGCACTTCGTCCGCTCGTTGTGACCGCAACCATGGGTGTTGGCCAGACGATTGTCTGGGCTGCAGGACTGTCTTTTTTGGGGCTTGGAGCACCACCTCCCACGCCAGAATGGGGAACCATGATGTCCATGGGGCGTGACTTCATTGCTGATGCGTGGTGGCTGACCCTCTTTCCTGGCCTTTTCATCGTAATGACTGTGCTGTCGACAACAATCTTAGGGCGCTTCTTACAACGTCGCTTCGAAGGTAGACCCTCATGAGGTGCATATTATGATCGGGCAGGACCTGACGATCGAAAAACTCTCCATATCATTCGAGGGAAAGCAGATCGTACATGAACTTTCTTTTCAGATAAAACCGGGCACAATTCTAGCCATGGTTGGTGAATCAGGCTCAGGCAAAAGCGTGACTGCGCGCAGTCTTGTCGGGCTGGCAGGGGATCGAGCGCAGATTACAGCACAGAGTTTGCGTCTCGGCGATCATGATCTCCTTGGACTTGATGAGGAAGGTTGGAGCGAACTTCGCGGAAAAGAGATAGGTTTTGTGCTTCAGGACGCTTTGACGTCGCTTGATCCGTTGCGAACCATTGGGCAGGAAATAGAAGAAGCTTTAACGGTTCACGGTCAATTGCGAGGTTGGCGTCATCGCAGGGCGCGGCGGGAGCGAGTTCTGGAGCTGCTTAGGAATAGCGCGGTGTCTGAGCCTGAAACGCGCATACAGGAGCGCGCTAATGAACTGTCGGGAGGGCTGCGTCAACGGGCCCTCATTGCCTCTGCGATAGCTCTCAACCCCGGAATCATAATTGTAGATGAACCAACCACGGCGTTGGATGCTAGCACCGTTGCGCGCGTTCTAACGTTGTTCAGTGACTTACGGGATGCAGGGCACGGAATTTTATTGATCAGTCATGACATTGAAGCCGTGTCGCAAATTGCTGACACAATTATCGTGGTCAAAGAAGGCCGCTTAATAGAGCAAGGAGAGGCCGACCAAATTCTCAATAGACCCAGTCAGGAGTATACACGTTTACTACTGAGTTCGATCCCAGGGCAGCACCACAAACTGCCGCGACCATCAGTTCAAAAAACGGAAGACGTCTCCCCTCTGCTCGTTGTGAAAGACATCGTCAAATTTTACCCTAAGTCACGAGGGTTATCGCGGATCGCGGTAGATCATGTCAGTTTTACCCTTCGTAGAGGGGAGACGCTTGGTATTTTAGGTGAATCTGGTTCTGGGAAGACAACAACTGCAAGAATTGTAACTGGGTTTCTGGAGCCTGATGCAGGTAACGTATGGTTTGATGGAAAAATTTGGAATGGGGTATGTGCTGATACTGATCGCAGTGTAGATGAACGAGAGCGTCGGCCCTATCGGCATGAAATGGGAATTGTCTATCAAGATCCTCTGAGTTCTTTTGATCCCCGTTGGACTGTTCAGCATATTCTCGCTGATGCGCTGGAAGCTAACAATGTCCCACATACAGAGGTTCCGGAACGCATTACGGCACTTCTGGAACTGGTAAGCCTGACACCGGACCTTTCTCGCCGTCGTCCTCTCCAGCTTTCGGGAGGGCAACGTCAACGTATTGCCATCGCTCGTGCTATCGCGGGCAGACCCAAATTGATTGTTTGTGACGAGCCTGTTTCAGCTCTGGATGTTTCTGTACAGGCACAAATATTGGAATTATTAAAGTATATACAAGATCGTTTTCAAATATCTTATCTATTTATTTCTTATGATTTAGGTGTTGTAAAAGAAATCAGTGATGAGGTTATAGTGATGTATGATGGCAAAATAGTTGATTATGGAAAGACAGATCATATTTTTAAAAAACCAAAGCATCAATTTACTAAAAATCTTATCGGATTAAATAATTTCTAAGATATCAGTTTATGATCCGTTATTGGAAGTAGATATCATGGACTGTTGTTGTCTACGTCTCTTTGGTACGATCATTGATGTATCATTTCCCGATCTGTTACGTTAATTTTGTTATTCACGCAGAAGCACAGAATCTGTCTTTCAGACACGGAGAGTGGTCAGGCAGTCATTCAGCTTCTTGTGAGAAAGATTCCGGACCGACAGTCGCTGTTGGCGCCCGACCGAGGTTAGAGAGACGGTTTGTCGGTGGCCATGAAGCTGGAGCGGACATCCTGCTTTTTCAGCAACTGTGTCAAAAGGCGCTGGTCGGATCGACGAATCTGGCGCTTTTTATTCGAGCTTGTTCAACTGAGCAGTGTTTTAAAAAGAGGTCGCCCCACTGCGACGTTGTGTGCTGGTAGATCGCGGCGAGTAGACGGAGCTGTGAGAGCTGTATTTCTCGGTCTTCTGGTCCGGGAGGTCGACATATTGCCGCCGCGGTCATATTGACCAGTGTCAGTTGCGCGGCCTTGTGCTGGAGTCTGAAAGGCATGGAACATGCGCCAGGAAGTCGAGCAGGTTATCGCGCTCTACATCAATGATTTCTACAATCCAGAGAAATTTCATTCAGCATTCCAGCTGAAAAGTTATCTGGAGCATGAGAAAAAGAAGTTTAGAAGATAAATACAGGACCGATAATAAACCGTGACACGTCCACGGATGTCACGGTTTCTCCCGTTCCGTATGCAGGAACGGGAGACTTTTTGTCAGGCGACCTGCTGTCGTGTCGATGCGGTAGCATCGCTCATGACATAAGGGCCGGCTGCGTGGATGCGGAGTGTCAGCATGGCAACACTGCTGATCTGACGTTTGCCCAGAGAAAGAAGGGCATTGCCATTGGTCCAGCGTGCATTTTCAGAAGTGGCGTTCAACCATCCGTCCAGTTCGGCATCTGTTTTGTGTGACGTGATGGAAATGGACTGCTTTCCCTCGAATAGTGTAATTTCGTCGATGGCCACACCAAAATAACGACGGTCATCGACGAACGGGC
>JAAYUA010000114.1 GCA_012517935.1 Acetobacter sp.
ATTTGAATTCCTGTGTCTCTGCACTGCAGAAGCGGTAGTCCGATGCATTATATTTGTATCGTGGAAGCTGAGCGTCTTTTGCGTTTTATGAGATTTGTTTCTCATAATTTCTGTAAAAAATACAATCGTGTTCGCATGTTGCGCAGGGAAGATGGAAGGGCTTGCGCCCTGTTTCCTGTGATGAGACGAGTTGCAGCGACAGACGCTGGCATTTTGGCAAACATGTCACCATGATTTTGTCCGGCATCGCAACGATACTCGTATTTCGGGATGGGAAGTGTATGCTGGTTACTGGCGGTCGTCATAAGGCGGCATATGGGGAGTGTAGGTAGAGCTTGTATGTGAAAGCGTGATCATTCCATCGTTGCAAGACGCAGAGGCTGAGGCGGGACGATATGGGTATCAATATGGCGGATATGAGGTTCGGGGATCGGAATTTGTGTGAAGGGACCGCAGCTCTTGCGCAAAAGGTAAGGCGCGATCTTGAGCTGATTAATTATCCGCGTCGGCCATGGATGCGTGAAATATCCCGGAATGACGAGAAGGTTCTTGATGTTGCGATTATTGGTGCTGGACAGGGCGGGCTGGCGACAGCGTTTGCTCTGAAGCGTCTCAATGTCGAGAATGTCATGGTTTTTGACCGTGCGCAACGCGGGCAGGAAGGGCCATGGGTGACTTTTGCCCGCATGCTTACGCTTCGCACGCCTAAATATGTCACCGGTCCGGATATGGGAGTTCCCGATCTGACGCCTGGAGCATGGTATGCTGCGCGTTATGGTGAGGAAGAATTTGCTGCCCTTGACAAGATTTCCCGTCAGGATTGGCAATCCTATCTCGACTGGTATCGTGAGACACTGGATCTGCCGGTTACCAATGATGCAGAGTTGCATGATGTCGGATGGGAGGATGGTCTTCTTCGGCTTACATTCCGACGTATTGATGGCACCTGTTTTACACGTCTGGTCCGTAAACTTGTTCTTGCGACAGGAATTGATGGCGGTGGTTGCTGGACTGTGCCGGCTTTCATTCGTGAGGGGCTTCCTTTGGGTAAATATGCCCATACTTCGGAGCCAATTGATTTTTCCAGTTTAAAAGGGAGAAGAATTGGCGTTCTCGGAGCTGGGGCTTCTGCTTTTGATAATGCAGCGACGGGGTTGGAGGCAGGTGCAGCGTCGGTGGAGCTGTGTCTCCGACGGAAAGCCATACCTTCGGTCAATCCCTATCGATGGATGGAAAATACTGGTTTCCTGTCACAGTTTTCCGCGTTGCCTGATCTTCTGCGCTGGCGTTTTATGACGCATATCTATGATCTGAATCAGCCCCCGCCACAGGATACGTTCTGGCGGTGTCGGAAACATCGGAATTTTTCATTCCATACAGCTTGTCCGTGGTTGGAGACGCGGATGGAGGGGGAGGATATTGTTGTCAAGACACCGGAAGGTGAGATGCGGTTCGATTTTGTGATCGTTGGCACAGGATTTACGGTTGATCTGGCACAGCGTCAGGAAACGGCGTCTTTTGCATCTTCCGTCGCATTATGGCGGGATCGTTTCAAAGCGCCGGAAGGCGAGGAACATGGCATTCTCGCTGGTTATCCTTATCTTGGCGATATTTATCAGTTCCAGGCGAAAGATCCTCATGATCCAAAAGCAGATATGCTTTCGGCGATTCATAATTTCACTTTTTCTGCGACGCCGAGCATGGGTCTTTCAGGGTCTTCGATCAGCGGAATGCGATTTGGTGTTACACGTCTGGCAAATGGTCTGGTGCGTGATCTGTTTGTCGCGGATGGGCAGTATCATTTGAACAGTTTGCTTGCCTATAATGAAACAGAACTGGTCAGTCTTGAACCTCCTGTGAGTGCATGAGAATTTTCAGGAGTTTCTGAAAAACGGGAGGTGAAGGTGAGTAATCCGGACAGAGTGGTTTCCGAGGAAGATATCCGGGTCATGGCTCAGGCTGCAGGCATCAGTATCCCTGATTATGCAATGCCCGGTGTGATGACAAACACAGTGTTGTTACGTCATTATATGGCTCTGATTGAAGAACTGTATATTCCGGATCATTGTGAACCTGCCTTTGGATATGTGCCATGAGTTATGGAATAGCAGAACTCGCGGGGGCCATTCGTCGTGGTGAGCGGTCTTCCCGCGATGTCATTGAAGAGACATTCCGGGATGTGAAAGCGCGTGATCCGTTCTTCAATACGGTGACGCGCAGTTTATATGACCGGGCTCTTGCCGCAGCTGATGTGACTGATCGCAAGATAGCCCGGGGCGAAGAGATTGGAGCCTTGGCCGGAGTTCCCTTTGGAATCAAGGATCTTTTCGATGTGCGCGGAGAGGTGACGACGGCGGGGTCGCTTGTGTTGCGGAACAATCCGCCAGCACAGGAGGATGCTGCTGTTGTGCGCAATCTGTGTGCCGCAGGCGCCATTCCTGTCGTAATGACAAACATGGATGAATTTGCTTACGGTTTTGCGACCGATAATGCGCATCATGGAGTGACGCGCAATCCGCGCAATTCGGAGCATCTGGCAGGAGGATCTTCAGGAGGGTCCGCTGCTGCTGTGGCCGCAGGAATGCTGCCATTGGCTCTTGGTTCCGATACGAATGGTTCCATCCGTGTTCCGGCTTCCTTGTGTGGAATCTGGGGACTTCGTCCGACACAGGGTGTGTTGCCGATGTCCGGGGTTTATCCATTTGTCGCCAGTCTTGATGTGGTCGGACCTTTTACTCGCTCTCCGGAGGATCTGCGCCTCGCTTTCTCCGGGATGGCTGCTGTAACACATGGAGAATTGCCTTCTCTTGAGGGGTTGCGTGTTGCGCGTCTGGGTGGCTGGTTCAAGCAGGATCTTGATGCTGTTCTGGATAGTACTATTGACGATCTTGTAAAATATTTCGGCACTTCCAATGAGGTGGTGCTTCCGGAGGCCGATAAGGCGCGGGCTGCGGCATTCGTGATTTCCGCAGCCGAAGGTGGGAATCTTCATCTGCCTCGTTTGAAGACATGTGCGGACGAATATGACCCGGCAACACGGGACCGTCTGATTGCCGGTGCCATTCTTCCGGCGGCTCAGGTCATTCAGGCGCACCGTCTTCGCACGATGTTCCGTGAGCAGATGCATGCACTGATGCAGCAATATGACATTCTGATTGCACCTGCGACATTGGGAGAAGCTCCCCGGATTGATATGCCGTTTGTTACGTTGAACGGAAAATCGGTTTCAGCCCGTGCAAATCTTGGTCTTTTCACACAACCTCTCAGCCTTGCAGGGTTTCCGGTCCTGTCTGCCCCATTGCGGAAGCCGGGAGCGGAAGGGTTGCCTCTTGGTGTGCAGTTGATTGCACGACCGGGAGAGGAAGAACTGCTTTTTGCGGTTGCTGAGGATCTTCAGACGGCCGGATTGCTGGGATATGAACCGGCTGCGGCGGATGGTGGGAATTGAAACATGTTGCATACGGCACGTTCTTTACGTGGAATGGTGACAGCTCCACACCATCTGGCGGCGCAGGCCGGTCTTGATGTTCTGAAAGATGGGGGCAATGCCATTGAAGCGGCTGTTGCCGTAGCGGCGGCTCTTGCGGTTGTCTATCCGCATATGACATCGATCGGTGGGGATGGTTTCTGGGTTATCTGTAAGCCAGACGGGAGTGTTATCTCTGTCGATGCCTGTGGGCGTGCAGGCACGCATGCTTCTCTCGACTGGTATCGTGAGCAAGGTCATGATGCTGTTCCGTGGCGGGGTGGTGCCGCGGCCAATACGGTGGCGGGTACAGTGGCTGGCTGGGATCTGGCGCTTGCTCAGTCTTCACCATCTCATACGAGGTTGCCGCGTCAGCGTTTGCTGCGTGATGCGATCTGGTACGCTGAACATGGTGTGCCGGTTACCGCTGGTGGTGCTGCGTTGTTGCAGGAAAAAAGCGCAGAACTGCGTCATGTCCCGGGCTGGGCTTCTGTGTTCGAACCTGATGGCAGGCCGTTGTTGGAAGGAGAAATCTGGCGCAATCCTGCACTGGCGGAAACGTTCAGGCGATTAGCGCGACATGGTTTCCGTAGTTTTTATGAGGGCGATCTGGCAGCTGAAATTGCGGCGGATCTCGAAGCATGCGGCAGTCCGGTTACGGCTGATGATCTGTTGCGACATGATGCGATGTTGCGTGAACCATTGCGGGTCAAGGCGATGGGAGCGCAACTCTATAATATGGCGCCACCAACACAGGGTGTGGCGTCACTACTGATTCTTGCGCTGTTTGACAGGTTGAAGGTGCAGAGAGGTGAAAGTTTCGCGCATATTCATGGGTTGGTGGAAGCGACGAAACTGGCATTCCGCTATCGGGATATTCATGTCGGTGATCCTGATTTCATGGAGCAGGAGTGCCAGAGCTTGCTTGATGACTCCAGGGCGCTGGATGCGTTGGCATTGGAAATAGACCCGCTGCGAGCGGCTCCATGGCCTCATCCATCTCAGGCTGGCGATACGGTCTGGTTTGGAGTGATGGATGGGGAAGGCTGTGCCGTCAGCATGATCCAGAGTACATATTTCGAGTTCGGATCAGGCATTGTGCTGCCTCGGAGTGGTATTGTCTGGCAAAATCGTGGATGCAGTTTCCGTTTGGCGGAAGAAGGTTGGAATGTTCTGCGTCCGGGACGGAAGCCGTTTCACACGCTGAATCCGGCGTCGGCATTGTTCGATGATGGTCGTCGGATGGTTTATGGGACGATGGGGGGCGAGGGGCAGCCGCAGACGCAGGCGGCATTGTTCACACGCTATGCCGCCTTTGGGAACAGTTTGCAGAGCTCTGTGACGGCGCCTCGCTGGCTGTTGGGAAAGACGTGGGGGCAGGAGAGTGTGACCCTTAAATATGAGGATCGTTTTGACCCTGAGCTGATTTCCGAGTTGGGGATGGCTGGGCATGCTGTTGAACGTGTGGCTCCGTTCACGTCGATGATGGGGCATGCGGGGGCTTTGGTGAAACATCCTGATGGTGTCATCGAAGGGGCTTTCGATCCACGAAGCGATGGAGTGGTCGCTGCATGGTGAATAGACACCCTTTGGAAGCAATGTCGTCGCCCGGGGGTGCGCGGGCTGTCGCCAGATGTGATCGGCTGGGAAGCGGCATATTTTCGGACGGGGAAGGGCTTTTGTTCCGCCCATGGCTTGGCAAAGGATATGAGGCGAGTATCGGGATTATTTCCGAATGGATGGCAGATGCCGGGATGTCCGTCCGGCGGGATGCTGCGACAAATCTGATTGGGCGTTATGAAGGTTTGACATCCGATGCACCTGTCCTGCTGATCGGATCGCACATTGATTCCGTGCGTGATGGTGGAAATTATGATGGCATGCTGGGTGTCCTTCTGGGCATTGAGGTGGTGCACCATTTTTATGATCAGGGCGTGCGTTTTCCCTTTGCGATTGAAGTCATTGGTTTTGGTGATGAAGAAGGATCACGCTTTCCCCAGACGATGATCACGACACGTGCTATGGCGGGAGGACTGAATGTTTCCGGCCTTGCCGGGCTTTCTGATCGGGATGGAGTGATTCTGGAAACAGCTCTTGCAGAAGCAGGTTTTCCAATCAGCGGATTTGTAGGCGCGCGCCGGGAAGCGTCTGATGTTCTTGGTTATATTGAAGCCCATATTGAGCAGGGGCCGGTTCTTGAAGCCGAAAATCTGGCTGTGGGCGTTGTGACCGCGATTGCAGCGCAACTGCGTTATGAGGTTCGTCTGAGTGGTCAGGCAGGTCATGCGGGAACAATGGCGATGTCGCTGCGGCGTGATGCGCTTGCGGCAGCTGCTGAAATCATGATTGGGATCGAGCATATTGCCGGTGCTGGTCCAGAGGGACTGGTTGCGACGGTTGGTTTGCTGCAAGTCTGGCCGGGTGTGGTCAATGTTGTGCCGGGCGATGTTGTATTTTCCATGGATATCAGGGCTGGGACGAATGCCGTTAGGGATATGGCAGCAGCTCAGATCATGACGGTGATTGAGGATGTTTCGGCACGTCGGCGGGTTGGCTCGGAAATCATTTTGCGTCAGGATTTGCCAGCCGTTCCGTGTGATCCGTCCTTGACGGACGTGATGGCTCAGGCTGTGGAAAATGTGACTGGAGAGCAGGCGCGGTGTCTGGTGAGCGGTGCGGGACATGATGCGATGATCATGGCGCAGTTGGCTCCCGTTTCCATGCTTTTCATTCGATGCCGGGAGGGAATCAGTCACCATCCTGCGGAATCCGTCAGGATTGATGATGTGGAAACATCATTTTCAGTTCTGAAAGAATTTATTCAGCTTCGAGAAGGTGTTTTCTGAGTGTTCGTTTGAGGATGCAGGTTGTCCTTCTTGAGATCATTCGAAAAGGTTGAAGTCCATGGCCGTAGATATTTATGCACAGATCAATCCTCCACGGCGTCTTCTGATGGGGCCGGGACCAGTCAATGTGCATCCGCGTGTTTTGCGTGCCATGTCTGCTGACATGCTGGGACAGTTCGATCCGGAAATGACGCAGTATATGAATGAAACCATGTCGCTGTATCGACATGTTTTCATGACCGGAAACCAAAGGACCTTTCTGATTGATGGAACGGCCCGTGCGGGGATCGAGGCAGCTCTTGTTTCTCTGATTGAGCCCGGTACCCGTGTGTTGATTGTTCGTGCCGGGCGTTTTGGTGCGTTGCTTTCCGAGATTGCGGAACGGATTGGTGCGGACGTACTGACACTGGATCTTGAGTGGGGGGAAGTTGCGACCCTGGAAGCCATTGAAAATGCTTTCATTGAACATCGTCCGCGTGTGTTTGCGTGTATTCATGGCGATACTTCCACCACGATGGCTCAACCACTTGAGGGCATAGGAGAACTTTGCAGGAAATATGACGTGCTTTCCTATGTCGATGCAACGGCGACACTGGGTGGTATGGCGGTTGATATCGATGGATGGAGTGTTGATGTTGTGACGGCGGGATTGCAGAAATGCATGGGAGGTCCGCCCGGTTCGTCTCCGATCACGATTTCCGACCGAGCTGCGGAACATATTTTTGCGCGGCGTCATGTCGAGAAGGGTCTTCGGTCATCTGATGAGATGGATGGGACACGTGTGAGGATCGCCTCCAATTATTTCGATCTTGCGATGGTGATGGATTATTGGTCGGAGAAACGGCTCAATCATCATACTGAGGCGACAACCATGCTGTATGGTGCGCGTGAAGCGGCGCGTATCATGTTGGAAGAAGGTCTTGAGACACGCTTTGCACGGCATCGAGCGGCTGGGCGGGCAATATGTGCAGGTGCTCGTGCTCTTGGTCTCGAATTGTTTGGCCAGGATGCATATCGGATGACGAATGTGACCGGGATATGGATTCCTGAGGGTGTGAATGGTGAAGCCGTTCGTCATCGTATGCGTGAAGATTTCGAGATTGAGATCGGGACGGCATTTGGACCGCTGGCTGGTCGGATATGGCGGATTGGCGCGATGGGATATAATGCCGAAAAACACACGATCCTGCACACATTGGGTGCGCTTGAGGCGGTTCTGACGGCGGAAGGCTTCGAGGTGTCACGTGGGGCAGGTGTTGATGCTGCTCTTGCTGCATGGAACGGGGTGTGAAGCGATGACTTACCCACGCGACATGGTCGGTTATGGTTCCAGCCCCCCTGATCCACGTTGGCCGGGGAAAGCGCGTGTCGCTGTGCAATTTGTCATCAATTATGAAGAAGGTGGTGAGAATTCCATTCTGCATGGAGATGCGGGATCCGAAGCGTTTCTGTCGGATATGGTGGGTGCACGCTCTATTCCCGGTGGACGCGCTATTGCCATGGAGAGTCTGTATGAATATGGCTCACGCGCTGGTTTCTGGCGTCTGCATCGCTTGTTTACGGAACGGGAATTGCCAGTCACGGTGTTCGGTGTTGCAAGTGCGATGGAGCGCAATCCGGATGCCGTTCATGCGATGATGACGGCCGGCTGGGAAATTGCCAGTCATGGTCTGCGCTGGATCGATTATCAGGATATTCCGGAGGACGTCGAACGGCAGCATATTGCGCAGGCGATTGCTCTTCAGACGAAGTTGACGGGCTGCCGTCCTCTGGGATGGTATCAAGGGCGGACAAGTCCGAATACGGCACGTCTGATTGCTGAGGAGGGAGGCTTTGTTTATGACGCCGACTCTTATGCCGATGATCTGCCATATTATGATCGGTCACATGGCCGGGCACAGTTGATCGTGCCCTATACACTTGATGTCAACGACATGAAGATGGTTGCACTGAATGGATTTACTGAGGGTGAGCAGTTTTTCCATTATCTGCGCGATACGTTTGATCAATTATGGGAAGAGGGAGCGACGCAGCCACGAATGATGTCGGTTGGGCTGCACTGTCGGATTGCAGGACGTCCGGGGCGTGCGCGCGCTGTTGCACGTTTTCTGGACCATATTGCTGCGCAGGAGCGGGTTTGGGTGGCGACACGTCTTGATATTGCCCGTCACTGGATGAAGGAATATCCGGCATGAGTGCATGTGTTCTGGAGAGGATCAATGCAATGGATCGCGCCAGTTTCCTTTCCGTATTTGGCGCGTTGTATGAGCATTCTCCCTGGATTGCTGGAAAAGCCTGGGATATTTCGCATCCATTTGCATTCTCTGCTTCTGTTTATGAAGAGATGAAAGCGGTTATTGCGGTGGCAACGGAAGAACAGAAGCTTAGACTGGTCAAAGAGCATCCTGAACTTGCACGGCGTGCCGGGGTTGATCCGGATCTGACGAAGGCATCTCGGTCAGAGCAGGCTTCCGCTGGGTTGGATCGTCTGACGCCTGATGAATATGTGCATTTCAAAGCTGTGAACGAGGCTTATGCAGAGCGTTTTGGGATGCCGTTCGTGATTTGCGTTCGCCTGAGTGACAAGCAACACATCATGTCTGAGATGGAACGTCGATTGACTCACTCACCACAGGAAGAACTGGCGACAGCATTGGGTGAGATCGACAAGATTGCTGCACTGCGTTTTTCAGATGTTTTGGAACAGTTGGAAAAATCATCATGAGTACTCTGTCATCGCATGTTCTGGATCTGGTATCCGGCTGTCCTGCTGTGGGTATGGTTGTCACTTTGTGGCGTGGGGATACGATCCTCTTTTCCGGCGTGACAAACGAGGATGGGCGTTGCCCGGCATTGAAAGAGATCGGGGATATGGAGGCGGGTTCATATCGCCTTGAATTTTCCGTCGGAGCCTATTTCAAAGCGCAGGGAGTCTCATTGACGGAACCTCCGTTTCTTGACAGGGTTCCGTTGGTTTTTGGTCTTGCGGAGGGTAGCGGACATTGTCATGTGCCGCTGCTGGTTTCGCCGTATGGTTTTTCAACCTACCGCGGTAGCTGATCTGTTACTCGTGATCAGTCCCGCCTGAATATCGGGCGGGAACATGTTCGGTTTTTCAGGTTAGAAATCGGCTTCGATGGTAAAGTGATAGACGCGAGGCAGTCCTGCAAACAGGGAGGAAGTGGCGCCGCTTCCACTGCCGGTTGCTGATGGATAGACAGAGGCCCAGTAGCGTTCATTCGTTACGTTGCTGACGCCGAAGCGTATCATCCAGGGATATTGCGCGGTGCTGAACGCGTAACGTGTTCCCAGATCAAGGGTGGTGTAATCCCCTGTGTAAAGCGTATTGGCAATATTGGCGGCACGGTTTCCGACATAATGGACATTTGCATTGAAGGCGAAGCGGGAGGCAATCGGGCCCATGGAAGTAGGCAGGCGATAATCGAGCAGAATATTGGCCTGTATTGGTGCCGCGCCGACGACTTCCTTGTTTCCGGAAGCCGAAACGGTGCTTGAGCGTACGTTGAGTGCTTCTGCATCGATCCATGTCATGCCAGCCATCACAGACAGGTTTGGCAGAATATAACCTGAGATTTGGGCTTCTACACCGTAATTACGCTGTGTTCCGTAAATACCGTATTGGTAGGTATTTCCTGTCCCGATCTGCTGCATGTAGGCATAGGGCGAGGAAATTCGGAAGCCATCTACATTGAGAGAAAATTGGCGGTAATGAAGCTTATATCCGACTTCATATTCTTCTGCGCGCATGGTGTCTGTGGTCTGTGCGGAATTAATGATGTTCGAAGCTGTGGGAGCTGTTGATCCTGGCTGGATAGAACGTCCCCACGTGAAATAGAGTGTTTGATTGTCAGTCGGTTTGTAAATCAGGCTTACGTTCGGATTGAATGCAGCAGCCGTTTTGCTTCTCTGTGTTCCAATTTTTGTATAGCTGGTGGTTTTAATACCGTTTGATGTGGAGGAATGAGATGAGCTGATCCATGATTCCTGATCAATCCAGCTCCAGGCAAAAGTGCCCATGATCGACCAGTGTTTGTTGAATTTCATGGTATCACCAGCAATCAGGCTCTGATTGTTGACATAACCGGTTTTGATTCTTCCACTATAGTAAGGACGACTTCCGTCCACGTGGCGTGGATTGTAAATACTGGCAGGGTCAGAAGATGAAACAGTGGTCATGGCGTGGGTTGTCGTGGGATTATAGTTCCCCATCATGTAGCCACTGGTTCCGATGACCAGATCATGTGTTATGGGGCCTGTATGCACACGTCCGTTTATGTAAGCCATGTTGCTGCCGACACGGAAGTCATCGGCTGAACCTGCGGAGGCTACTGTCTGTGAGTAGTTTCCATAATTATCCAGAAGAGAACTGGAAGTTGAAAAGACTTCTCTCTTGGCATCCTGATAGAGACCACCGAGGGAGAAGCTCCAGTTTTCATTGATTCTATGCTTTATTTTCGCCAGATAGGTATTTGTTTCCATATTGAATCCGCTCCATGGCTGAGCGAGATATGATTTACTTAGATCTGGTGCTTCCGGAAGTGATGTGATGCTTGTTGAGGCTCCGATACTGAAGCCAGGAGCTGTCCCGCGTTCGTGATATGTATAATGGCTGGCATCGACCTCAATGGTTGTATTGTCATCGATCCTGAAGTCGAAATCACCGCTGACCATATTGCGTTCTGTTGAAGCGCTGTTGGCATATGCTGTTCCACCTGCATGAAGCAGATTCAGACGATACCCGAACCATCCTTTATGGCCTGCGCGTCCGGAAAAATCTCCATTAATCAGTGGTGAGCCGATAGAATCGACCCCGACTATGATGCGGTCAAGACGTTTTTCTGTGGGGCGCTTGAGAGTGTACATAAATGTGCCAGAAGGATTTTGGGCGCCATAGAGAGCGCCGGACAGGCCGTTCAGGACCTGCATATTATTGATCCATTCTGCCGGATAAGGTGTTGTGGAGACAATGTTCAGTCCATCCAGGCGGCTGTTAGCAACGACATCGGCTTCAAATCCGCGGGATTGTGGGCGGGAGGTATTGGGGTCTCCGCGTATTTCCAGCTGCACGGAAGGCATATATTGTGCCAGATCATTGATGTTACGACTTTGCTGATTGACGATCAGATCATGGTCAACAGTTGTGACTGAAAACGGCGTATCAAGAGTGTTACGTGTTCCGAGAGGCCCAAGATTGACATCAGGATGATCGTAATCGGCGCGTCCCCCTGTTGCAAAATGCCCGGTCACCAGGATTTTTTCGCGTGTTCTTGTGCTGAGGGAAGGGGAGTTATCCTGAGATTTGCTTTTGATCTCTTTTTTAGGAGAATGTTTTTCTGTTGCTGCCAACGCTGGTGACAGATGGAAGCTGTTGATGGCTCCGATCGATAAAAGGAAGACATGACGGAGACGCGTGATAGATTTCCGAGTGCTTAAAAACCGTGACATCCTAAAAATATTCCTACTGCACATTTATAAGCGCATTGTAGCAGATTTCCGACGATATGATTATCCATAGTCACAACATTTGTGATCATTATCACAATGAGACACGTAATTAATGAGGTCGGAATTATTCTCTGAAGAGAGCAATTAGCGGCACATATATGCGTGGATGGTGGTCCCAAGGAATATGTTTTATTCAGAAGTCAATGAGATCTTTTTTCGCAAATAGCTGAGATGTTTTTGGAAAAGTATTTGGGACATATAAAGTTGTATCAGCTTTAATCAGTATTTTTCTGATTTTGAAGTAATGAAGTTTTGGACAATTTTTTAGGTATTCAATGGCAAAACGCTTTGATGAAACCGAAAAAGAGAGATGTATAAAATTTATTAATGCATGCTCGGACAGCAGTATGTCTCTTCGAAAAATGGCAGCGCATTTAGGAGTAAGCAGAAGCTATATCCACAGATTGACTGGAGAGATGGGCGTATCCTTTTATGATATGAAGCATGCAAGCAAGAGAAGGAAGAACTTTGGGTGGGAACCACTTCCATCAGGAAGTGCAATTTCTTGCGATGCAATTGGGATTCCTCCTCATGAAAATGAAAGCAATGAATTTGCATCAATGTTTTCCAGTCGTATGATGTTTTTAAGTCTATGATGGATATTATACCGGGCTCTATTATTTTTGCAGGAAATGTTTTTGCAATTATAATGTCTTCATCTGAGGAAAATGAATTTTTATGTGCAAAAATTGAATTCAATCCTGAGTATATGCACAGAGCTTTTTTGGATATATCTGATGAAAGCTATTTTTCTTCTATCAAGGAAGGAAAAAAAATATTTTCACTTTGTGTTAAAAGAAAAATAAAAAAAGATAAAATAGAGAAGACATTTGGTTCTGTTAATGAAGATACTTTGGGAAAGATAAAAATTATATGCGATATGGAGTTACAATACAGGAATTATGAAAAACAACATGGATGAAAAATAAAGATTTCGAAAATATATGTAAATGTATTTCTGAATGTGGGAATATTTCAAAATGCATGATTGATTTTGGATTTGATGTTAATAAAGTCCATAATTTTTTACAGAAAAATCCGCATGAAATTTCTCGTTTCAATATGGCGAAATATGTTTTTCATGAAAGTTTTTTAGCGAAAATAAGAGATATTTTAGTAGAGTGTGATGAGGTGTCTACGCAGAAAGGAAAAATTAGCAATCCACAACTTATGTCAGTTCTTCTTCGTGAAGAAACAGGAAGATTGTCACGGACTGGGCAACGAGAATTGTTTCCTGTGTCAAAAAATACTGCAACAGTAAAAGAAAAAAATATCATAAAAGATATTTCAGAAGATTGTGATCCTTGTATGTATGAAGAAAATTCAGAAAAAGAATAACACTGCCAGTAATAGATCTCTGACATCGGCGCAGATGTCTATTTATGAGAAGGGATGGAAAGAATCTTCTCGTTTTAGGGTCGCTGTATGCGGAAGACGTTTTGGGAAAACATTTATAGCAGCAGAGGAAATTCGTCGTTCAATTCGAATGGCAGTGAAAGAACGGATTTCTTCGGAAAATGAAATATGGTACGGAGCACCAACACAAAAACAGGCAAAGCGCGTTTTCTGGCCGCGTCTGAAAAAAGCTATCCCACGCTGCTGGATGGCTTCAGGGCCATCAGAAACAGAACTGTCCATAAGAATCAAGGAATCAGATCATGTCGTGCGCGTTGTGGGGCTCGACAATTATGATGATCTACGTGGCTCAGGCCTGTGGTTTTTTATTGGAGATGAGTGGGGGGATGTCAATCCCAGCGCCTGGAGTGAAGTTATTCGTCCCATGCTCTCTACCGCCGGAGGCCATGCCCTGTTTATAGGGACACCAAAAGGTTACAACCATTTCAGGGACATGTATCTTCGAGGTCAGCCAGGCATTGAAAATGAGGTTGGCTGGTGGTCATGTCTTTATACAACATTGGATGGAGGTCTGGTTCCGAAAGAAGAACTTGCTGCAGCGCGTCGTGATATGGATATGCGCCAATATAGGCAAGAATATGAAGCATCCTTTGAAAATTGTTCTGGACGCTGTGTGTATGCATTTTCGCGTTCAGAGTCGATTAAGGAGGTTGCGTATGATGAAAATATTGATGTGCATATAGGATTGGATTTTAATGTTGATCCAATGTGTGCGACAATATGGCAGGAAATATCGACTTCTCGTGGTGACGTGATCACTTGTCAGATTGATGAAATCATTATGACATCGTCTCATACAGATGAAATGGCATCTGAAATTATTTGCAGATATGGAAGGAAAAATATAAATTTTTCTGGTGAAATAACGACTCATTTAAATCACATAAATATATATCCGGATCCGTCTGGAAATTCCAGAAAGACATCATCTGGTGGAAAAACCGATTTTTCGATTCTGCGTTCTCGAGGATTGAAGGTTGTTGCCTTGAGCAAAGCCCCTTTGATCAGAGACAGATTGAACGTTACTAACGCACTATTTGAAAATTCTTCTGGTGAACGAAAAGCATTTGTTTCTCCAAAATGCCGAAAGAGCATCGAAGCTTATGCGGGATATACGTATAAAGAAGGTTCATCCGAACCGGATAAAAATTCCGGGTTTGATCATATCGTTGATGCGTCTGGGTATTATATATTTACAAGATTTGGATTGAATAGAACGATTCCGGATCATATTTTTTCTATGGAAAGATAGAATTTTATATGAATTCCTTCATTTTTCTTGGGAAAATACATGGATTGGAATGAATTGCGGAAAACGATGGTTTTCCCATCCTGCTTACCACAACGGACATGCAGACTTCTCGCCCTGGAGCGTGTGCTTGATGGCTCTTTATATGATCATATCACCAATCCTTTTTTCAGGAGCAGTGATACGGACGGATCATATATTCCAATCAACAGAAGACGTCCATCTGTTAGAACAAATTTATGTTCGATAGTTGTTGAAGATTCAGTTTCGTTATTATTCAGTTCATCACATTGGCCGCTTGTTGTCGTAAGGAAGCCGAATGGTATTACAGATGTGGAGAGAGAGGCATCTTTCCATCATCTTATTATGGATTCTGGCCTTCCTTCCATTATGGAACAAGCTGCTGTTCTTGGTTCAGTGGGTTCTGTTGCGCTTCTTGTGCAAGCTATTGATAAAGAACTGGTCATTGAAATAAAGCGTACATGTTTCCTGAACCCGGTTTTTTCTCTGAGTGATCCGCGTCGTCTGGTCTATGTGAGAGAGCAGTATCTTGTTAATGCCGATGATCTTGAGAAATCGCATTTAGGGTCTTTTGAGCCTGGTCAATATTGGTTCACACGTGATTTTACGGAAACAGAGACTATCTGGTATCGTCCGGTTCTCGCAACATCTGCCAAATTAACCGAAAACGAACTGGAAAGAGACGAGGAACGTTCCATTCAGCACCATCTGGGTATGGTCCCGGTCGTATGGATCAGGAATCTTCCTGGCACAGATCCCTATGCACCAGATGGAAAATCTACTTTTTCTGTAGGGATAGATGCGATGATAGATGCTGACTATCTACTTTCCCAGACTGTAAGAGGGTTACGCTATTCTGCTGATCCGACGATGGTTCTATCGGGAGATGAGTATCAGATTCCTGGAGCATCAGCATCGGTGATTATGAAGGATGCAGCGCAGGCAATTTCCATTCCTCAGGGAAGTGATGCCAAGCTTCTGGAGATCAATGGAACCGGGGCATCAGCATCTTTGGCGATGTGGGAAGCATTACGTTCCTTGGCACTTGAGTCGATGCATGGGAATCGTGCTCATGGAGATCGTGTATCTGCAGCACAATCTGGACGTGCAATGGAGCTGATGTGTCTTGGGCTGACATGGTTGACTGATCGTCTGAGACGATCTTATGGCGATCATGGACTTCTGAATGTTCTTCGTCTTGTCGGTAGAATCAGCGAGGTTGTTCCAGATCTTCAGGTGGCGGGAAAGTCTGTAGGGGTTCTTGATGCATCCGGGCTTTCTTTGGTTTGGCCACCGTGGTTTGAACCAACATTTGCGGACATGCAGACTATGGCAAATGCGGTAAAGGCAGCTCAGGAATCTCATTCAGTTTCTATGGAGACTGCTATCTCGATGATGCGGCCAGCAACACGAGTCCCCGATGTCAGATTGGAGATGGAGAAGATATTATCTGGTCTGAGATGCGGTAATTTAGATAAAAAATTATAATATATATATGGAAGATATAATGTTCTTTCAAAAAAAATGGTTTTTCAGATTTCTGATGATGGTGGAGATATCACACCAGACAATTCATATTCCTCTTTGAATGATGGGGGATCAAGGCAGCTGGAGCGTCTCCAGGCTGATCTTGCTGAAGAACGCGCAAGAAATGTTTCAATGCGGGCAGAAATGGAGCAGATTCGTCGCGAAGCGGAGCATGCGGTCGAAATGGGACGGAGCAGAATCGCAGATGTCCGACGTGAATCTGCGATCCGGCATGGTGCCGTATTGTCAGGACTGGTCGATATGGACTGTCTGCCACTTTTGAACGTCAGTTCTATATCAGTTGATGATGACGGAAATATTTCTGGAATTGACGAGGCTTTTGAAGACCTTCGTTCCAAAAAACCGTTTTTGTTTTCACGTAGGGACAGCGATATTCGGAGCAACGGAACTGCGCGAGCTGTTGCTGCGCCTCGAATCAGAGCGCCTGCAGTTAGCAATGTCCGGGAAATGGCGGAGTCCGATTATAAATCGTCTTTGCGAAAAATCGCGCCAGCATATAATCGACGTTCTAATTAAAGGGATATAATTCTTTGGCAATTGACAATTTTCCCGCTCAACTCCAGCCAATTATTCAGCAAGGTTATCTGGCGCGTGAATTTGAAGCAGGTCTTCAGTCACGCATTGCATTTCGGGCAATTGCAGATAGGGAATTATTTCCCAATCGGATTGGTGAAAGTATTACGAAGACAAGAAAAGGTCTGAAGGCGCCAGTCACAACACCAATGAATCCGGCGCAGAATGGAAATTTTGACAATGGTCTGACACCATCTTCGTGGTCCATTGAACAATATACAATGACCATTCATCAATATGGTGACACGATTGATTTGAATGTCGTCAGCGAAGGAGTTGGCATCGCTGACCAGTTTCTGGCAAATGCGAATACAAACGGTATTCAGGCGCTGCAATCCCTTGATCGCATTGCACGAAATACGCTGTTTGGTGGAAGTAATGGTGGTGTCGGCGGGTATATGGGCGGCAACACGCGGGTTATTGCAGCACTGGATTCTGCTTCAAAAGATCTTGCTGTTGATGATATCCGGGGATTCCAGAATCTTATCAATGCTTCGGGGCAGGTAACTTCAGTCGGACAGAGCGCAGGTATGACCGTTACGGTTGGTTCCGGGGTCTATAGTCTTGTCAGTTTTGTGGCAGATGCAACAAATGTATCCACAGCTCCAATGGGCGTTTCAGGGAAACTGACATTTTCATCTGAAATATCAGTGACTGATGGTGCCGTAGGAAATCCTGTCGTTGCATCAACTGCTCCACTGATCCTGCGTCCTAATAATCGTTTGACAACAGCAGATCTGGTTGCACCTTCAGGTAATTATGGTGCGTCAGGATACGTGCCTGGTGACACTTTGGGAATCCAGACGGTTTTGGCTGCGGTAGCTGCATTACGTATGAACAACGTGCCAACCATTGATGGTGCATATCACTGTTATCTTGATGATCAGCAAATGCTTGGTCTGTTCCGCGACGGTGATTTCAAATATCTCTATCGCGGCGCATATGGTAGCGATGCTTATCGTGCAGGCTCGGTTGTTGAACTGCTGGGTGTTCGCTTTATTCCGACAACAGAAGCACCTCTGCAGGCATCTTTGGGGGCTGGTGTTATTCATCGAGCGATCGTTTGTGGTCAGGGAGCCCTTATTGAAGGGGATTATCATGGTCTTCTTGACATTCCGGACAGTGAAAAAGCTCTTGTAGAAAATATCGATGGAATAAGAATGATTACGAGAGAGCCGCTGGATCGCCTGAAGCAGATCATTGCACAGTCATGGTATTGGATTGGCGGCTTTGCACTACCAACAGATGCGACGGTTAATCCGTCAATTATTCCAACATCCACGAATAGTTACCTCAAACGAGGTGTTGTGATCGAAAGTTTGTAAATTCATAGGGGAGAGAGCACTCCTCTCCCCATTCTGAAGAAGTGATATGACAGAAACAAATGAGGCTGCAACATTATCATCTTCTGACTGTGTCGATCTCAGGAGATTTTGTTGGTATCCTGCTGTAGGAACGTCAGGAACAGGAGCCGACTGGTGGAGGCTGAATTCTTATTTCCAAAGCTTTGAATATAGAATATCAGTTCTTTCATTGGATGAGATATCAATCTTAAAGACCATGCTGGAGAGATTGCGCCTTTTGGAAATAGGGCCGGAGAACGCGGCAGATAATCTGGATACTGATAAAGCCGCTGTCTGGGAAAGGAATAAACGCGAAGTCTTTGAACGAATTACATTGTATAATCAGCAAAGGATGGAATTGGTTGGATTTCTTGGAGTTGTTCCAGGTCCAATGAGAGCTTCTGCGCAAATTCGTTTGACAGTTTAATGAATTTTTTATTTTTTCAAAAAAAAATAGTTAAATCGTATTTGAGAACTGCAGAATTGCTTGGAGAGGAATTTACCCAATATCGTCCTTCAAGTCCATTTGATCCGCTGACACAAATTTATTGTGAAGCAGTTACGTGTTTTTTAGACTCACGTGTATCAATGAGTTGTAATTCTGCTCCACAAAGAAATAATCCTGTACGTTTTTTTATTTCAGAAAATTCAGATATAGTAGAAGGTGATTTTTTCAGGAGTAATGTAAACAAAAATAATTTAATATTCATAAGCTTTTTGGAGAAAATAAGACCTAGTATTGCTATTTTGACGAACGGATATATATCTATTTTTGAGACAGCCAAACCAGAAAAAAATCTCAGTTTTGGGTTGAATGATCCTCAAGGACAGGTTTTTACGTCTGATTCGATTATTGCATCTGATTGGCCAGTTTCAATTCTGGATAGTGCTGGTAGTAAAACTGTAGATGATGTTCTGGTCACATCATTAGGACAGGTGGGAAAAGTTGTGCTGATGCCATATCCACCGGGTGCAGAAATAAAAATTGGTCAAAGAGTCAGAGATCATCAGGGTAGTAACTATCACATACGAAGTGTTGAGTGTACGGAATTTGGCCTGTGTCTTCATATAGTTATGGATCAACTGTGATGACAACCATACCGCTCATTGAGGAATATCTTTGTAAAATTATTTCTTCTATCATTTATCCTGCAGGGACAAGTCAAGCATCTGTAGGATGTGATGTGAGAATATCACGAGGCTGGCCTCAGACATCGACGCTTGAAGCCATGATAATGTCTGATACTCCATCTGCATGGATTGCGGTCAATCATCGTCATGGCTTTACACAGGATCGAACACGATTTCAGCGCAGATGGAAGACGCAATCTGATAAAGTTGATCTCGGCATCATATTTCACAATGATAAGGAAAAATCGTTATTATATATTTTAGGAAGTGTTCTCAACGACGGCGTGTGTGGTGTCATTATTGATAATATTTCTTACCCTGTTGTCGTCAGTAAAGGGAATTCCAATTTAGACGTCGCTTCTGCAATATATGATGCGGTTTCGACTGCAGGATTTGCACAGATTAATTGTTCAGGTTCAGTTTTGTCTGTTGTAGCTCCCCATGTAATCGATGGTAGGGGGGAGGCGTATCGGACTGTGTCGCGAGAGATTTTAAGGACATCAGAAGGATATTCAGTCTCCGTTTTTGCGCCATCCATACAGGCAAGAGATGCAATTGAAGAAGTTGTTATGAATACGATTTCGGGACAAAGTGTTTTTTTTATTGAGAATGATACTGTTGGGCCAGCAATTTTTGTATCAAGAGAGCTTGAAGATAAAGGTGGAAATGCCAATCTGTATGGGCTGACTTTGACTTGGACGATTGAAGCTGGCTTATATGAAGTACAAAAAACGTTACCAGCATTGTGGACGGTTTCTGTTCTTAATGAAACATATACCATCGGTGATAAGAGTGTCATTGAACCATCTGTGAAGCCTCGTTTGGGGGCAATTCGTTTTGATGCCTGGCAAAATATGAGTAACGCGATCGATCAGCAATGCGCAATGGCTTTATCAGGTGGGAAGTGGAATGATCGTTTGCCGGTGAATTCCCAGATCGGAGCGGATAAACGCGTTACGTGGTCTACGGTAACGCAGGATATGATGGATGAAGAGATTGCGGCTGCTCTGAGATGTGGTTTGTCATTCTGGGCATTTGATTCTTATGACCCGAATGATCAGATGAGCTCAGCTTTGAATCTTTATTTATCATCGCAGAAAAAAGATAACCTTAAATTCTGCATGATTGGTCAATCTTCGAATTGGTCAGATACGGAAAGTGAGGACGGATACAGCGCAGCGTTGTTGCGCGATATTAATCTGATGGGGCATGAAGATTGGCTACGAGTTCAGGAGCAGAGGCCTGTCTATTTTGTGCTGGATGCGACGGATAAACAGATTTCTTCGTTGCCTGAAGGAATGTATGGAGCGATTGTATATATTCGTGAGAATGTAAAAAAAGAAACGGGATATAATCCATATATTGTTTATATGTCATCTGCATCTTTCCAGGATTATGATAACACGATCATGGCAGCCAGTGTTGGAGCAGACGCTGCATCCGAATATTGTTGTCCTCGTCTTAATGACACACCTCAGGCCTATTCTTCTCTTGCTTCAGATGCCGAAGCAGATTGGACGTTACGCCTCGCAAAAGGTTTTCCCATGATTCCAACGGCGATGAGTGGTTGGGATCAGCGTCCATTAATTGAAAATCCACAAGAATTTTATCCTATTTCCGATAATGTGAATGATCAGAACTATTATGAAATGGCTGATCAAGCGCAAATAGCACATCATGTTTCAAATATGATGGATTTTATTTCGAATAATATTAGTCAAACAACAGGGATTGGACTCATTTATGCATGGAATGAGTTTGCTGAGGGTGGATGGATTGCTCCAACCTTTTCCCAAGACGGGGGTGATTTTTCTCGTATTGATGCAATAGGGACAGTTATACAATCACCACAGAAAAAAAAGTCTGTATCCAAATACAGATTATATTTATCGGAGATAAATTTGTCTGATCAGTGCGTATTGGTGGTGCGAATTCCATTTTGTAAATATATTAAAGGAGAAATTATCAAAAATAATAATGAAATTGAATCAGTTTTATCATCAGAGCAGAAGAAATACGTCATTAAGACAAATATGATTAAGAAAAATGCGCCGTAGAACGTATGAGTGGGAATAGCTGATTATGACTGTGATTACATCAGGCGGTTCTTTAAATACTGCTGCTCTTACTGTGCCAGACTTATATGTTCAGATTCAAACGGCTGGAACAACTTCGCTTTCGGGTGCGCAGACAAATATTATTGGTGTTGTCGGAACTGCGAGTTGGGGGCCTATCGGAGTTCCAATCGTATTTGGAACATCACAGGAGCGAGTTATTGCTTTTGGATTGTCAAATGCATCGACATATGATCTTGGGACAGTTGTTTCGACCGCTATTGCCCAGGGAGCGAGCAGTTTTGTCGGTGTTCGTGTGACCGACGGGACTGATACTGCAGCAAGCTATGCTCTTTTATATAATGCGGATAAATCATCTTATCCTGTTCTTTTGACTGCCGCCAGCACTGGAAGTGCGGGAAATACGATTACACTCAATTTAATTGCTGGTTCTGCACAGGGAAGTTGGAAACTTGTGTTGCAGATGCCAAATCATTTGCCTGAAGTTTTCGACAATCTACATTTTTCTTCCGGAAGTGTGTCTTTCTGGCAGGATCTTGTAAATGCGGTGAATAATGGTCAGTCATCTATTCGCGGCCCAAGTTCTCTCGTCATTGCCTCTCTCGGTGAAGGTACAGACACGACACCAGTAGAGATTTCCAATCAGTCTATGATGAATGGAACAGATGGCAACAGTAATGTGACAGCGCAGATGCTTGTTGGTTCTGATGGATTGTCTCGTTCTGGAATGTATGCTCTTCGACAACAATCATGCAGCATCGGCGTTTTGTCGGGGGTGTATGATGCTGCAACCTGGAGCACTCAAGCAGAATTTGGGATTTCTGAGGGTATCTATATGATCACCTGCACTGTGTCAGGTGATACGGTTACGGGTGCATTGACAACACGCGCAGCAGCCGGAGTTGATAGCTATGCTTTGAAAATTATGTTTGGTGACTGGCTTTATTGGTATGATGCGGAAAATGCGTCTACTCGTTTGGTCAGCCCGCAAGGCTTTGTTGCTGGAAAACTGTCAGCTTTATCTCCTCAGTTGCCATCATTGAATAAGCAGATGTATGGAATTGTTGGAAGTCAAAAATCGGGCTTAGTCAATTCAGGGCAGACAGCGACTTATTCAACAGCTGAACTGACATCTCTTCTGGGAAATGGCATTGATGTCATTTGTAATCCAGCTCCTGGTGGATCATATTGGGCTGCTCGCGGAGGTATTAATTGTTCAAGTAATCCTGATTCTGATGGGGATGAATATGTTCGCGTAACTAACTTCATTGCAGAGACGATATCACAAGGTATGGGATCCTTTATCGGATATGCTATTTCACCGACACTTTTTTCAGAGATAGAAACAACATTAAGTGGATTTTTATCAGACTTGCAATCGCAGGGGGTGATTGGGAGTTCAAATGGATCAGTAGCATATTCGGTGAACTGCTCGTCATCGAATAATCCTCAGTCCAGGACATCTCTTGGATATCTACAGGCTGATATTCAAGTAACATATTTCGGAATTAACAGGAAATTTATTGTGAATATTAACGGAGGAGCCGGAGTAACCGTGGCTACACAATCATGAGCACATATACTATTGGAAGGCAGGGATCTTTGATCCTGATATGGAATGGATCCCGTGTCGATTTGCAGGATGTCACCAATTTTCGTGTTTCCCAGGAGACGCGGATACAAAGAACAAGTCCGCTCAATAAACCTCCAGTTGAATTCAGCACTCCTGCAGGATGGAGAGGGAGCTTTTCTATCGATCGAGGAAATAGTGCGTTGGATGATTTATTCAACGCAGATGAGCTGGCATTCTGGAATAATAATACAATTCCATCTGGGACGTTATATACTTACATTGACGAAGCTGATGGGTCTATTTCGAAATATGAGTATATTGGCTTGAGTATGACGTTTTCCAATGCAGGATCATTCCAATCTGAAAATATTGTAACTCAGACTGTGAATTTTTTTGCCAGTCAGAGAAGGTCTTTGACATGAGCACGACGATGAATATTTCACTTACAACCGAAAAAAATCGAACCATGGTTTACCGGGATCTCAATCCTGGAGAAGTACTGGATCTTATTCTGGCGTGTGGTTCTGATGGAGCGCAAAATCCAGCCTATATGAATACAGTGCAGGCATGGTGTGGGGTGAGAGAAATAGATAATATTCCGGTTCCTTTCCCTTCCAATCGGAAAGCAATTCGTGATTTGGCAAATATGTTGAGTCAGGACGGAATTGACGCGATATCAGAATATTTTTCAAGAAATGAGGATAGTAAAAATGAGGAACAAGATATAAAAAATTAGTTTCCTCTCCATCATTATGGATGATTATGGGGCTTTTGAAGGCAAATGTTCCATATGATGTCATTATGAAGTGGGACTCTCGCCAAAGAGCTGCGGCATTAATCGTGGCTGGGAAGATGGATGGGGGGGATTTTATTTGGGAGACCCGTGAATGGATAAATATATGATAAATCATGAAAAAAAATATCATATTCATTCATTCAAAAACAGGATAGTGATACTTCCGTATATAAAGAAAAAATATAAAACAAAAAGTAATTATC
>JAAYUA010000013.1 GCA_012517935.1 Acetobacter sp.
GATGCGCGATGGCGTGAAATTATTTACCGTCATTGTCATTCCGAAAGCTGCACATGATGCGCCAATTCTTCTGACCCGCACGCCTTACAATGCCGGGCAGCGTCTGAACCGGATTCCAGATGCACCGACGATGAAATCTCTTTTGCCCCAGGGAGATGATGTTTTCGTTGATGGCGGATATATCAGGGTCTTTCAGGATATCCGTGGCAAATATGGATCAGAGGGTGATTATGTAATGACGCGTCCGCCGCGCGGCCCGCTGAATCCGACCAAAACGGATGAGACGACCGATGCATGGGACACGATTGACTGGCTGGTGAAAAATATTCCTCAGTCAAACGGGCGTGTCGGGATGACGGGTTCGTCTTATGAAGGCTTCACTGTTGTGATGGCGTTGCTTGATCCCCATCCGGCGCTGAAGGTTGCTGCTCCGGAAAGCCCTATGGTTGACGGCTGGATGGGAGATGACTGGTTCCATTACGGAGCGTTTCGTCAGTCCAGCCTGGATTATTTCACGGCTCAGATGAGTGTGCGCGGTAGCGGTGATCATATTCCGCGTGTTGATGCGGATGATTACACAAATTTTCTGAGCGCAGGATCAGCGGGCGCATTCGCGGAAAAAGCCGGTCTCAATCAATATCCGTTCTGGCAGCGGATGCATGCTCATCCGGCGTGGGATGCATTTTGGAGCGAGCAGGCGCTTGACCACCTGATTGCGCAGAAAAAACCTGATGTGCCGATGCTCTGGGAGCAGGGGCTGTGGGATCAGGAGGATATGTGGGGTGCCATTCATGCATGGCAGGCGCTGCAAGATTCCGGCGAGAAAGCGCCGAATACATTGGTGATGGGGCCGTGGCGCCATAGCGGCGTGAATTATGATGGCTCCGAACTTGGGCCTTTGAAGTTCGAAGGGGATACGGCGGAGCAGTATCGCCGGGATGTATTCCGACCGTTCTTTGATTCCTATCTCAAGCCCGGAATGCCGAAAAAGGATATGCCGGACGCAATTATTTACAACACCGGGACGCAGAAATGGGATCATTTCGAAAGATGGCCGGTTGTTTGTGATAAGGGATGCAGCCAGAAGCTGAAGCCGATTTATCTGACCAATAGTGGAGGTCTGTCATTCTCTCGTCCTGTAAAGGAAACCTCAACATCATGGGTTTCTGACCCTGCGCATCCTGTTCCATTCCTGAAACGTCCCTTCAATTTCTCGGAATCCGCGCGCTGGAAAAGCTGGCTGGCACAGGATCAGAGAGAGCAGTCTTCCCGACCGGATGTCATGAACTGGGAGACTCCTGTTCTGGATCATCCAGTGACGGTAAGCGGTGTTCCCGTTGCGGAAATTCACGCTGCGACAACCGGCACGGATGCGGACTGGGTTGTCAAACTGGTTGATGTCTATCCGGCGACGACGGCAGATACACCTTCCATGGGGGGGTATGAGCTGGGCGTGTCGATGGATATTTTCCGTGGGCGTTATCGCAAAAGCTTTGCCAAGGCCGAGCCGATTGAAGCCGGCAAAACAGAGCTTTATCGTTTTACGCTTCCTGCGGTGAATCATGTTTTCCTTCCGGGTCATCGGATCATGGTGCAGGTGCAGTCCAGCTGGTTCCCGCTTTATGATCGGAATCCCCAGAAATTCGTTCCGAACATTTTTGACGCTAAAGCGGATGATTACATAAAGGCGACACAGACCGTGCAGGAAGGCGGGGCCGATGCCAGCGCAATTCTGTTGCCGGTTGTTGCCGGCAATCTGCGGTGAAGATATTGAGAGGAGAGGTTGGATGAGTTCAGTTGAAAAAGCTGTGCTTGGCGGGGGCTGCTTCTGGTGTGTTGAAGCCGTTCTGAAGGACATGTCAGGCGTGATTTCGGCAAAATCCGGTTATTCGGGGGGGCATGTCGCATCCCCGACCTACCAGCAGGTTTGCACCAAAACGACAGGGCATGCCGAAGTTGTCGAGGTGACCTTCGATCCTTCGGTCATCTCCTATGCCGATCTTCTACGTATTTTCTTCACTCTGCATGATCCGACAACAAAGGACCGTCAGGGAGAGGATATAGGTCCGCAATATCGATCAGTGATTTTCTGGTGCGACGACGAGCAGCGCAAAACGGCTGAGGCAGTCAAGGCAGAGATCGAGGCGCTGAAAATATGGGATGCGCCTTTGGTCACAGAGCTTTCACCGCTTGAACATTTCTGGCCGGCTGAAGCGTATCATGATGATTATTTTGCGCGGAATCCAACGCAAGGATATTGCAGCGCAGTGGTGGCGCCGAAAGTGGCGAAGATGCGCAAGCTGTTTGCCGCACGGTTGAAGGATGGTGTGGTAGGTTGATGGAAGAAAAATCGTCGTCGGGGGCTTTCAGGGTTTCCGGCGGAGAGGTTTCTGTCCCAGATAAAGCGGTGTGAGGAAGTGTCTTGTGACGCATCCTCCAAATTTCTCTTCCGTAATGCGCGTCAGTTCTTGCAGAATTCCTTTCTGCTTTTCGGGAGTGGCGCGTGTTACCTGAGGGAACGTCATGGCGAGGGCGCAGACTTGATCGCTGCTCATATCCATAGTCCAGTGAAGTCTGTGACTGGATATGTTTTCAAATCCTGTGGTGAGCAAATCTCTGGTTCTGTCTTCAGTCTTTAAGCTGAAGGGCTTCGTTGCATCTTGCTGGGACTGCGGAGTCAGGGAGCGGAAAATATCTGTTGTTGCAAGGTGGAAATCATCCGGATTTTCAGGATCCCCAAAAACATTCCACCACATGGCCCACCAGCCACCGGGGCGAAGTGTCTGCTGAATTTTTTGCAGGGATGGGATCTGAGGCAGCCAGTGAAAGGCCGTGGCAGCAATGCCAAGATCATAGTGATCATGTGGCAAAAGGGCATCTTCCCAGGCGCAGGGAAGGACATTCATTCCGGGCAGATGTCGTAAATATGCAGCCAGACGTGGATCTGGTTCGATCCCTGTTAATTCTGAAGGTTTCTTTTGCAACAGCATGGAGGAAGCCTTGCCGGTGCCGGGACCTATTTCGAAGATGGGCGCATTTCTGACAGGGCAATGTCGTTCAATGATCGACATGATTTGCACGGGATATGGCGGCCGGGCCAAATCGTAAAGCTCCGGATTTTCTCCGAAAGCGGTTCGACCTGTATGAAGCAGGGAGGTCTTCATTGTGAAACAGGACAATCGCACAAGCCCGTCAAGAATGGCGACGGGCTTGTGCAGGGTATCAATCGAAAAGAGAAGAGACAGAACTTTCGTCAGAGACCGCACGCATGGCGCGCGCAAGAAGACCTGCGATGGTGATCTGCCGGATGTTGTCAGCGGCTGCGACGGCTGGCGTTGCAGCAATACTGTCTGTCAGGGTCAGCATTTCGATATCGGAATTTCCGATTTTTGAAACAGCCTGTCCTGTCAGAACGCCATGGGTGACGTAAGCGCCAACGGAAGCCGCGCCGTGTTTGATGATGGCTGCTGCTGCGTTGCAGAGGGAGCCGCCGCTGTCCACGATATCATCGACGAGCAGGCAGTGACGTCCTTCAACATCTCCGATCACGTTCATGACTTCGGAGACACCAGCCCGTTCACGTCGTTTGTCGATAATGGCAAGATCCGTGTTCAGACGCTGTGCCAGCTGGCGTGCACGGACAACGCCGCCAACGTCAGGGGAGACGATCATCAGATCACGGTCGCCGTAGCGTTCCTTGATGTCACGGACGAACAAGGGAGCTGCATACAGATTATCGACTGGAATGTCGAAGAAGCCCTGAATCTGCATGGCATGCAGATCGAGGGTCAGTATGCGGTCGGCTCCGGCTTCCACCAGAAGATTGGCGACAAGCTTTGCGCTGATCGGCGTGCGAGGACCTGATTTGCGATCCTGACGGGCATAACCGAAGTAAGGAATGACCGCGGTGATACGCCGTGCTGAGCCGCGACGCAGGGCGTCGAGCATGATCAGCAGTTCCATCAGGTTGTCGTTGGTTGGCGTGCAGGTGCTCTGGATGACGAACACGTCCTCTCCGCGGACATTTTCGAAAATTTCCACGAACACTTCCATGTCGGCAAAGCGACGGACGGAAACATTGCAGAGCGGCAGGCCGAGTTCGGCAGCGACGGCCTCGGCAAGAGGCAGGTTGCTGTTACAGGCGACGATTTTCATCGAACAGAGTTCTCCGGGGCGAGGGCAGCCAGAGCTGAAGGCGAGGGCCTTCTAGCAACGACTGCTCCTCCTGTCATCTTCTCTGTCCCATTCTCTGCGATTGATGTGGATCAGTGGGTCGGATTTGGCTGTTTCCCGGCCTTCTGGCAGGACTGTATTTCCATGACATTATCACTGCGGTTTGTATCCGGAATGACATGGTCAGGGTCAAGTTCCGCTGATTTTACAACCTGGTTGCCGGGGATATTCAGTGTCAGGGTCTGCTTCAGCATCCAGCTTTCTGACGGAATGCGGATACGGGACGTGCTGTTGTCCGCCCATGTAACCTGCAACGTCACTGGAATCGGCAGCCAGCCCTTGTTCTGGATGGTGATTTGAGCTCCCTGCGCCTGAGTGTCTGGCAGACAGTCGACATGGGTCAGGGCGTAGTCCGGTCCCCAGTTGTTGAAATACCATCCGCGCCAGAACCATGAGAGATCCTCTCCTGCCTCGCTGTCCATAAGGCGGAAAAAGTCAGAGGGTGTAGGATGACGGAAGGCCCATAGGGAAATGTAGCGACGGAAAGCCCGGTCGAAGCGCTCTGGCCCAAGGATCTGTTCCCGAAGGAGTGTCAGTCCGTAAGCGGATTTGAAGTAACTCACCGGGTGGCGCCACCGCTCTGCAACCGTGTCGCTGGGGGCCATCAGGATTGGTGCGGAGGGATCGTTCAGAACCTTAAGGATGTCTTCGGCTGGACGACCGGTGTCAGGCGCATATTCACCATCATGTTTGGGAGCGAATTCGCCATGGTTGAAATGATCTGAAGCCATCGCATCGATGAAGGTATTGAAGCCTTCGTCCATGAAAGCATGGCGGCGTTCGTTGCTTCCGACAATCATCGGGAACCAGTCATGGCCAAGTTCATGTGTGGTGATCCAGAACAGTTCAGGATCACGGTCATTCATGCCGTCAAGGACGAGACCGGGATATTCCATGCCAGCGCCATGTCCTCCGACATTGATCGCATTCGGCCATGGGTAAGGGTACCACTGCTTGGAAAAATATTCGATCGCATGTCGGACATAGGAAGTCGAACGATCCCAGCCATGGGAATCGATTCCCTCAACTGGATAGACGGACATGGCCAAGCGGGGTGCCGGTGGTTTTCCCGGCGCCGGAGATATTGGGGGAAGATCAAGGCGGGCGGCATCCCACAGCAGCGCATGTGACGCGACGAAGGCGACATCACGTGTGTTGGTCATGTGGAAGCGCCATGTCTTGCGCGTGATGGGTGGATTATCGGGATGGGCGGCTTCGATTTCTGCGCGTGTACGGATCATAACCCGTTCATCGCTCTTGCCTGCCTGTTCCAGACGGGTCTGCTCCTCCTTGCTGAGAACATCGGAAGGATTGATGAGCGCGCCTGAACCGACGACTATGAAATCAGCAGGAACACTGACGTTGTAATCGAAATCGCCGTAATCGAGATAGAATTCCTGTCCCAGGTAGGGAGCGGTATCCCAACCCCTGACATCATCATAGACAGCCATCCGGGGATAAAACTGTGCTATTTCGTAGATATTTCCGTTCTTGCTGGGGGTAACGGCCGTGCGTCCGCCCCATGTCCCTGGAATGGTGTAATGCCAGGAAATACGGATCTGGATTTTGCCGCCTTTGCCGCTCAGGGGGGAGGGCAGTGCGGCCTGCATACGGGTGTCTGAGATAAGGGGTTTGATTGTCGTGCTGTGTCCGTCACTTTCGATGGCAACACTTTCGATGACCATGCCATCTGTATGATGCCCATGTCGTTCCGGAGACGAAAAGGACGAGCGTGCATCTTCCCTGTAAATATTCTGGTCCAGCTGTAACCACAAAACCTCCAGCGCATTCGGGCTGTTGTTGGTATAGGTTATTGTTTCGGACCCGGTCAGGGTATTGTTTTGAGTGTCTATGGAAGTGTCAATTTTATAATCAGCACGGTTCTGCCATGCGAGCGGGCCGGGAGACCCGCTGCCCGTTCGAAATGCATTTTCCGGTGTGGGATAGGCAAGAGGGGCAAATATTCTGGCCGGGTCCGGTGGCGGCATTCTCAGAGACGGCGTTGGCGCATCTGAAATTTCTTGCGTCAGGGCCGGTGCGCAGATCGCGGGAAAAGAACTGCCGGCCAGAACCAGACCGGAAGTAATGAGCAACAGGGTTTTCCGACAGAGAACTGTAGAAAAGTCAGATCGTCTTTTCCTGAACGAACGTTGCGGACCAGAGATGAAAATGGCCACGATAATACCCCTCAGATCATAAAATCATCTGATTCGTATCAAATCCGATCTTGCGCGTGAAGAGAACAGGAAAAGTATATCTGTGTAGGAAAATCAGGGAGCGAGAGGACGTCCTTCGGCTGCCCCATAAAAAATATAATGAAGGAAGAGATCACCATCGAAACCCGTCAGATCAGGATTGGCGGCAAGATATTCCTTGCTGTTGAAATAAGAGTTGGGCTGACGGCTCTCACTGAAACCGCTTGTGCGGTAATGGGTCGCGGCATCAATTCCGGCTTGTGCGACATCGGGATAGGTTTCCAGATACCATTCAGCATCGAAAAAGAGTGCCTCGGCAGGAGGCGGGGAGACAATCGCCTTTTCTACCTGTGCCTCTTCGATTGTTTTGCGTGGGCTTGCGACTTTTTTTGATTTTGCCGGAGCAGAGGTCTTGTTTTTTGTTCGTGAGCTTATGGAGTGTCGGCCTGTTGCAGGGGAAGTTTTGGCGCGACTTGAGGGAGTTGCTATTCTAGGCACAGGCGTTTCTTCCTATAATACACAGCTAGATTTACTGTATATTAATTAATGGAAATCTCAAACGCATCATTTGTATTTTTTTCATTAACATTTTCCTTGCTAGCAGGAACGTTATCCTCACGGTCAGGAAGAGATGTGACTGATTGATTCCAGAGGATAGGCAAGGCACAAGCCGAATGTCCGTTTTTGCGCGCAAGGTTTCGGAGGATTTAGGGTGTCACGCCGTTCTGTTCATCGTTTTGTCTGTCAGGCATGTGGTGCGGTCTGGCCTAAATGGTCCGGAAAATGCGAGGCCTGCAACGAGTGGAATACAATTGTTGAGGAAGCGGTTGAGCCGACTCATGTTGCGTCAAAAAAGGCTTCAAAAAGCGGGAGGCTTACATTTACAGGCCTTGATGGACAGGCTGAGCCGCCGCCACGTGTCAAAACGGGCCTGGGAGAACTCGATCGTGTGCTGGGAGGAGGACTCGTGCCTTCTTCGGTCATTCTGGTCGGAGGTGATCCGGGAATCGGGAAATCGACCTTGCTGCTGCAAACGGCCTGCCGGCTGGGAGCGGGAGGGCAGCGTGTCATTTATATTTCCGGTGAAGAGTCCGTAGACCAGATACGCCTTCGTGCAAGACGGTTGGGGCTTGCTGTGCCCGGGATCGAAATTGCGGCTTCTATCAATGTCGCTGACATTATCTCAACGCTGAGCAGCGAGAATGATGTCCGTCTGGTTGTCATCGATTCCATACAGACCATGTGGCTGGAGACAGTCGACAGTGCTCCGGGTTCAGTGGCTCAGGTTCGTGCCTGTTCGTTCGAACTGATCCGTTTGGCAAAGAAGCGCGGGTTTGCTCTGGTTCTTGTCGGGCATGTGACAAAGGACGGTGCACTGGCCGGGCCGCGTGTCATGGAACATATGGTCGATGCGGTCATGTATTTCGAAGGAGACCGAGGACATCAGTTCCGCATTCTCCGTGCGGCGAAAAACCGTTTTGGCGCAACAGATGAAATTGGTGTTTTTGCCATGACCGAGCAGGGATTGTCGGAAGTTCCGAATCCCTCGGCTTTGTTTCTGGCTGAACGGCGGGGCAATATTGCGGGCTCTGCGGTCTTCGCCGGACTTGAAGGATCTCGCCCCGTCCTTCTGGAAGTACAGGCCCTGCTGGCGCCAAAAGCCGGAGATGGTGGCGCACGGCGTTCGGTGTTGGGCTGGGACAGCGGGCGGTTGATGATGCTCCTGGCTGTTCTGGAAGCACGCTGTGGTCTGAAGTTGTCGGGAATGGATGTTTATCTGAATTTTGCAGGGGGGCTGAAAGTCACTGAACCTGCGGCGGATCTTGCTGTGGCTGCAGCTCTGGTTTCAGCGATGGCCGGACGTCCGACCAGCGCGGGAACGGTCTATTTCGGAGAGATTGGTCTTTCCGGAGAAGTAAGGCAGGTGCCGCAACCCGATCTGCGGTTGCGTGAGGCAGGAAAGCTGGGTTTTTCGTCAGCCGTCCTGCCGAAGCAGATCCGTCAGGTGACGGGTGCGACACTGCGTCCGCCAGAAGGTCTGCAACTAAGGGAAATCGGGCATCTGACAGAACTGACCGGGCCGATGACGGAGGATATGGACGCAGAATAATATTTAAGGTGCGACAGCCTGCTCTCGCAACTTGCCGGGGCAAGGATCAGAGTGCGCTGTCGCCGCTTTCCCGTGTCCGGATACGGATCACCCTATCGAGCGTGCGGACAAAGATCTTGCCATCGCCGATTTTTCCTGTGTGCGCGGCCTGAAGAATGGCGTCGACAACCTGATCGGCCATTGCATCGGAAACAGCTATTTCGACCTTGATTTTGGGAAGAAAGCTGACGTGATATTCGGCGCCGCGATAGATTTCCGTCTGCCCTTTCTGTCGTCCGAAGCCTTTGACTTCCGAAACAGTGAGCCCCTGAATCCCGAGCGTGGCGAGTGCTTCCCGCACGTCGTCAAGCTTGAAGGGTTTGATGATGGCCGTAATGAGTTTCATCCGTGTCTTCACTCCTGTCGTAACAGAGATGTCCCTCTGTCTGTAAGCAGATGGATGGCCTCCTGTCCGAAACCATGCCATCACTCTCCTCGGCCTCGCAATGCTGGCGTGTGCAGATTGTTTTGAGAGTGAACCTGCATCCTCCGGCGCATAGCGATGTTGAATTGATTACGCAACGTCTGAAACCGTTGTCATTTTTCAGTCGTCGGGAGTTCTGGTCCATGGTTCACATGTCTTCTCAGCCGGTTTGCAGAGGGAATGATCTGTCTGTGCAGGTCTGTGTGATCGGCGCAGGGCCTGTCGGGGCAACGTTGGCATGCAGGCTGGCTGTCGCAGGGATCAGTGTTGCTGTCGTTGATCGTGTGCCATTGCCAGCCATGGAACATCCGGATTTTGATGGGCGCGCCTATGCGATTGCGGCAGGACCGGTCAAATTGCTGCGGGAGGCAGGAGTGTGGGAGCGTCTGCCTTTGCCCCCATGTCCGATTGAATCGATCCTGGTGACGGATGGACGACCGGGCGAGGCTCCTTCTCCGCTCTCTCTCGAGTTCGGACGGGAGGATGCTGGGGAGCCGTTCGGTTTGATGACAGAAGCGCGAGCATTGCGTGTGGCGCTGAACCAGTCACTTAATGAACTGGAAAACATCCATGTTCTTGCGCCTGTTGATGTGTCTGTTGCCAGACATGCAGATGGAGCCATCGTTACGGCATCGTCTGGTCATCGCATTCAGGCACAGCTGATTGTGGCGGCTGACGGACGACAGAGCCGGACCCGCGCTGCTGCTGGTATTCCGATCACGAAGCTGCCCTATGGTCAGACGGGGATTGTGTGCGCCATAGCGCATGAGATGCCGCACAATAACAGTGCGCTTGAACACTTCCTGCCCGGAGGTCCGTTCGCTCGTCTGCCGATGGCCGGAAACGCGGAATATCCCAACCTGTCGGCCATTGTCTGGAGCGATGGGGATGCAATTGTCAGGCGTATTGCTGAATTGCCGGCTCCGGCGTTTGCGGGGGAAATCCAGCGCAGGATGGGGCATGATCTGGGAGACATTACGCCTGTGGGGCGTCGCTGGGTTTACCCGTTGTCCGCACAATATGCGCAGCGTTACACGGACACGCGTCTGGTTCTTGCGGGGGATGCGGCTCACGGCATTCATCCGATTGCGGGGCAGGGGCTGAACCTTGGTTTCCGTGATGTTATCCAGCTTTCAGATCTGTTGATCGAAGCTGCGGGTCAAGGACGTGACCTTGGAGAGGCTGCTCTTCTGGCGCAATATCAGCGTCGTTGTCGTCCGGCGAATATGGTTATGCTGGCGGCGACAGATACGCTGGATCGGTTGTTCAGCAACGATAATCCGATCCTGCGCTTTGCACGGGATATCGGGATCGCCGGAGTGCAGCGTCTTCCACGCCTGCGCAAAGCCTTTGTGCGTCATGCCATGGGTGTCTGAGGGATATTTTGCTGGCCATATGAAGAATGGTCAGAATTGGAATGGGTGGGAAACGGGTTGTCCGGGTGTGGACCATTTTTCCGAAGAGCAATGGAAGGTGTATTGAGATATGAACTGGAAAATTTCTGTTCTGTCCGTGTTTTTTCTTTCTTCTGTTGCATGCTCTCTGCACGCGGCGGACAATGTGCCGCACGTTGAAGGGATGCAGATACAAGCTGTAGCGCATCCTTATGCTGAGCCGGAGGCGGCGACGGCTGCTGTGGAGCATGCATTTGAGATTGCCCGCCAGACAGGTCGTCGGGTTTTGATCGATTATGGCGCGAACTGGTGCCCGGATTGCCGGATTCTCGCCGGTGTTCTTGAAAGTCCGGAGGTAAAGCCCTGGGTGGAAAAGAATTTTGTTCTGGCGAAAGTGAATGTTGATCGCTTTAACCAGAATATGGATCTGGCAAAAAAATATGGGATTCAGATCAAGCAGATTCCGGTGTTACTGGTTGTGACCCCGGATGGAAAAGTGCTGAACCCGGAAGCAACGCTGGAACTTGGTAGCGCACGCAGCATGACGGCTCAGGAAATCGTGGATCGTCTGGCGCTCTGGAACAGCAGATCCTGACATATGCGCATAAGGTGGGATGTATGAGGGTTTTTCTGTCGTGGCTGTCTGGTTTGCTCTGTCTGCTGTTGCTTGTGTCTGCCGCGCAGGCTGCGGAAAGTGCTCCATGGACATCTGACCATACTGTCGCGACCCTTATTACAGATAGTGACACTGCAGAGGGCGTTAAACCTCTTCATGTGGCTCTGCGTCTCCGTTTGCAGCCGGGCTGGCACACTTACTGGCGCAACCCGGGTGACGCAGGGGAACCTGTTGAGGTTCAGCTCTCTGCGCAGGGGGGGCTTCAAGGGAAGACCGATAAAATTATCTGGCCCGTCCCGGAACGTATCCGTGATGCTTCGCTCATGTCCTATGCTTATACGGGTGACGTCGTTCTGCCTTTGAAGCTGGATTTGAAACCATCTGGTCAAGGGAATGAGACGACGCTTCATGCGCATGCGACCTGGCTTGTCTGTGCCAGTGCCTGTGTGCCGGAAGAAGCCGATTTCTCCGTTGAGATCGGAAAAGGCCCGTGGGCTCCGTCACCGCAATTTCCTCTTTTTGAAAAAGCGGAGCAGGCCATGCCTGTGCCGTCTCCCTATGTCGCGACCATTTCGGCAGAGGGTGTGCTGCGGGTTGCCGGCGAAGGTCTGTCCGGTCGTTCAGTAAAAGACGCGTGGTTCATGCCTGATGAACAGGGCATGATTGAAGAAGCGACGTCCCAGAAAGTGGTGGTTCGCGATGGCGAAGTTCTGCTGGATTTGCACAGACTTTCGGGTTTCAAGCAAAATTCTGGGATCACCGGTGTTCTGGTTCTGAAAGATCTGGAAGGTCGGGAGCAGGGGCTGCTGCAGAAGGTTCTGCCTGGTGCAAGCGCAGGCGTGATGTCCGGCGGGAATGCAACGGGCCTTTCTTCGCTGTTGCTCTTTGCTTTCCTCGGGGGGCTGATTCTTAATCTGATGCCCTGTGTTTTTCCTATTCTTGCGATGAAGACCCTTTCGATTGCAAAGCTTGGGAAGGCAGGACGTCGTGCGCAAACGATCAGTGCCGGGTGTTATGCTCTTGGTGTTGTCGTTTCTTTTCTGGTCATCGGCGGCGGTCTTATGGGATTGCGGATTGCCGGAGATGCCGCGGGGTGGGGGTTCCAGTTCCAGTCGTCGATTTTCGTGACCGGGATGGGATGGCTTCTCTTTGTAATGGCCCTGAACCTGCTGGGAGTATTTGAATTTCTGCCAGTGGCGGCCGTTGGATCAGTCGCAGGACATGGTCTTTGGCATGATGTTGTCACTGGCATTCTCGCTGTCGCTGTTGCGACACCGTGCACAGCGCCTTTCATGGGGATTGCGATTGCCGGGGCGTTGGCCAGTTCTCCGCTGTCTGGTTTGCTGGTGTTTGCGGCCATGGGTCTTGGTCTGGCAGCGCCTTACGTTGTTTTTGCATTATCGCCACGGCTAATGGCCTTGATGCCGCGTCCAGGAATATGGATGCAGTATTTGCGGCAGGTTCTTGCGTTTCCGCTGTTGGGATCGTGTGTCTGGCTGCTTTGGGTGGTTTCCGTGCAGGTCGGATCTTTCGGGGTTCTGATTTTTGCTGCGGGCATGACCCTTCTGGGATTTGTCGCCTGGCTTTATGGAGTGGGGCAGACACGTGCGATGAGCAATGGTCGCTCTGCTGGTGTTGCCTTGCTCTATGGCATTGTTCTGCTGGGACTGCTGCTTGCAGGAGTGTTATTGTCATTTCAGGGGCGTGTGGGTATCGCCGCTACGGATGCGGCGTTACCTCAAGGAACGGAGCCGTTTTCAGAAGCGCGTCTTAAGGAACTGAAACAGGCGGGACGTCCGGTTTTTGTGGATATGACGGCAGCGTGGTGTATCACCTGTCTGGTGAATGAACGTGTGGCTTTGGACGTGCCCTCCACCAGAGAGGTATTCGCCCGGAATAAAGTCGTTATTCTTCGCGGAGATTGGACGAATCGTAATGCTGCCATCAGTGCCTATCTGGCGGCTCATGGACGTAATGGTGTTCCTCTCTATGTCTATACACCGCCATATGGAGAGGATGAAATTCTGCCTCAGGTGCTGACCCCGGCATTGGTGCAGCAGGTTGTGGAAAAGGCCGCGCATCAGGAATGATGCGTGGCCTGTTTCGTGTGGAAACAGGAAAAAAGAATTTGGGGGCGTAATATACGCCCTTTCATGTGCCCGAAACCAGCATGTATTTTTATGATTTTTTTATGGTCTGAATTGTTTGATTTATTTGATGTAAATGGTTTTTTGAACATTCGACGAATGATAGTCGCCATGTTACAAGCAAAGAGAAAAAGAGATTGGGAAGATCGGCTGGTATAGATAGCCGATCATCTGGAGCAGGAATTTATATATGGTTGATGCGGGCACTATTGAAACAGTTACTGGTTCAGTCGGAAATGCACGAAGCGCTGTGCAGATGGTCGCTGGAGCAGAGTATCTCCGCTTTTCCTCGCTCCAGTGCATCGATGATCCCGGCACGCATATTCGGCAGCCCATACATGCGGAAAGCAAGGTCGCTATTGATGTCGGTGCCAGACAGCTGGGAGAGAATTCTCCTGATTTCGAGGTGACGCTGACGCTTCGCTGTCAGGGATTTCAGGAAATGCCGGTGGATGGCGCTGAGGCAAAGCCCTTGTTTGAGGCTATTGTGACATGGGCGGGTCTTTTCGCGCTTCAGAACTCGACGGCAGAAATATTTGAAACGCTGCTTTTGGTGGATGCGCCCCGCCTTCTTTTCCCTGCGGCACGTAATTATCTGGCGAACATGACCCGCGATGCTGGTTACAAGCCGGTCATCATGCAGCAAGTGGACTTCATGGCGCTCTGGCGGTCGCGTCGTAACGCTGCAAAGTCCTGAATGGAGAAGTCAAACGCATGACGATAGTGTCCTTCAGTGATGCATTGATGCATTCGACGTCTGGACGGGTTGCTCTGTGGTCCCGCTTTGATCCGCAATGGTATCGGGAACGCTACAACGGTCATCCTGATGATCTGGAGCATCTTGGTGATGCTGAGCTGGAGGCACATTATCATGAAATCGGTGCTTCCCGGGGATATTCGCCCAATCCATTCTTTGATGAGTTGTGGTACAGGAAGACATATCCTGTCGTAAATTCTGCAATAGAGCAGGGTATTTTTCTTTCCGGGTTCGATCATTACTGTATGGTTGGTTTTGGAGGACATTCTCCTCACTGGCTGTTTTCGGAAACTGTTTATCTGGAGCGCAATCCGGAGTTGACCTGCGCCGTTCTGGAAAGCCAGAGCTATCGGAATGGTTATGATCACTATCTGGCCTGTGGTGATCGTGAATTTCGTTCGGGACATCTCTTTTTCAATCCGAAATTCTGCTATAATGCCCTTGCAAATTCCGCATCCCGTTTGGCGATTACAACCGAAGATGCTTTGCGTGACGGAATTTTTGCTTCCTGGTTGCGTTTGCGTGGCGCAGAGGCAGACCGTTTTCCCGTATCGGAATATTTTGATCCCGTCTGGTATGTCGGTAAATATCCGGCTGCTGCAAAGGCTGTTCGTGATGGTGTTCATCGCAGTGCTCTGGAGCATTATCTGACATGCCTGATGCCAGCAGGTCTGAATCCGAACCAGTGGTTTTCTGAAGAATTTTATGCCGAAAATAATCCCGATGTTCCGGGAGCGGTCGAACAGGGTGTGTTCAGGTCATGTTATGATCATTTCCTGAGATTTGGTGTATTTGAATTTAGACAGCCGCATCCTGATCTTGATATTGCGGTTTATGCGCGCAATCCGATTGTCAATCGAGATCTTGTCCGGGGCATTGCTCGCGATGCTTTCTCCCACTGGATAACTGCAAGGCCTGCACGTCATCTTCCCGAACTCAATGTAGAAGATTTACATCGTTACGAGGCTCTGGCGGCATTGAAAGCAGAGTCCCTGACGGTTCTTGCAGCTCGGAAGGCATTGGATTTTACATCGCAAGAGGCTCCGCTTCTGACGGTTCTTCTTTCGGTCAAAGACGGGTTTCCTGTAACGCTTGCAACATTGGCTGCCATACGCTCCGGCACCCATAAGCCGATTCAGGTCATTGTTGTTGATCGTGGTTCCGTGGATGAGACGCTTCGTATCAATCGTTATGCCAAAGGAATAACGGTTCTGCGAGCTGATGACGAAGCTTCTGAAATGGAGATAGCGTCTTCAATCGCCAACAGGGTGGCTGCTGGCGTCCTTTTGAAGATTGCAGCAGGTTTTCGACCCGCTGATGGTGTTCTGGACGCCGTAATGGATCGATTTGCCCAGGATTCTTCCGTGGGTGTCGTGACGGGAAAAGTTATCCGTGCTGACGGCTGCATATATGAAGCGGGAACACTGGTTTTTCGTGATGGATCAATGGCACCGTGGCTGGAGGGTTTTGCTGCTTCCGTGCCGGAAGCAGATTATCGTCGATCAGTTGTTTGCGGCACCTCTCCCTGTCTTGCCATACGTTCGTCCGTGCTGGACCAGGTCGGTGGATTTAGCGACCATTATCTGACTGATGCTGCAAAATTCACGGATTTTTGCCTGAAAGCCTCGGCTTCCGGATATAAAAGCATTTATGAGCCTGACTTCATCGTTTTTGCGGATGTGGCCGCAGGTCATGTCTGGTCCATTCCTGACGCCGACATTCACACATTGCGTGTGAAACATGCTGCTCAACTCAGTAAATGTCCATTACCGTCCCCAAGTCTGGCCGTTCATGGACGTGATCCTCAGGTCGGGAAGCGTATCCTGTATATCGAGGACCAGATTCCTCTGCGGCAACGTGGGTCCGGGTTTACCCGTTCCAACGACATCATACGGACGATGGCGGAACTGGGCTATCATGTCAGTGTCATGCCTGTTTATGCGGACACTGAGTCGCCCTTGGTCATTCGGCAGGATTTTCCCGAAACTGTCGAGATTTTTCACGACCGTGGCTATGAACAGCTCGGAGATTTTCTGGCACATCATAATCGCTATTATGACTGTATCTGGATCGCCCGCACGCATAATGCAGAACGCCTGCTGCCCGTTCTGAAGGCGCATGCGGGGATGTTGCCGCCGGGGGGAAACATTCTCGACACCGAAGCTGTGGTGACTTCACGTCAGATACAGAAAGCCGCATTGGTGGGAAGCGCGGTTCTGGATGATGAAGATGAGCTTCTGAGACGTGAATTTTCTTTCGCATGGCTGTGTCAGACTCTGGTTGCTGTCAGTCCTTCTGACGCGGCTCTGATTCGTAGGGCCGGGTTTCCGGATGTTGCGGAACTTGGGCATCTTTGCACGCCAAAGCGTTCTCGTCGTTCATGGTCGATGCGTCGTGATATTCTGTTTGTTGGGGCTATCCATCATCAGGATTCTCCGAATTACGACAGTCTTATCTGGTTCTGTGAGAATGTTTTGCCTCTGCTGGACGCGCATCTGCCTCAGGACGTGCGCTTGACGATCGCCGGTTTCAATGCACCCGGTGTTCATATGCATGAGTTGGGACAGTATCCCAGAGTGGTTCTTGCCGGTGCGGTTGATGACCCTGCCGAACTTTATGAATCGCATCGCGTTTTTGTCGCCCCCACACGTTACGCCGCGGGCATCCCCTACAAAATTCATGAGGCAGCGTCGTATGGTCTTCCTGTTGTCGCAACTGATCTGTTGTGCAGACAGTTGGGTTGGCAGGATGGCGTGCAGATTGCAGATGGGGGGATGAACGATCCGGTATTGTTCGCCGAACAGATCGTCAGATTGTATCGTTCTGAAGAGCTCTGGAATACGCTGCGTGATGGCGCATTGCGGGCTGTTGAGGAACAGAACAGCAAGAGCGTTTTTCAGGAGAGGCTTTCTGCCATTCTGAAAGACGCCTTATCGTATAAGAAGCGACATGGAGAGTTGTAGAAGAAGTGCAACTCTCCAGTCGATGTATTTGTGATCAGGACTTCTTGGTGTCGGCGTAGGGGTTTTTCGTGCCCCGGAACTGTAGCCGGATGGGCGTTCCGGGCAGATTGAATATTTCTCTCAGCCCATTTACCAGATAACGACGGTAATCATCTGGTGTCTGCTCTGCACGGGTGCCGAAGATGATGAAAGTCGGCGGACGGCTTTTGGCCTGAGTGATATATCGCAGCTTCAGGCGGCGACCATCAACCAGCGGCGGTGCATGACGTTCAAGGGCTTCTGCAAACCAACGGTTCAGCTCGCCGGTTGGAACGCGGGCATTCCACACTTCCGATGCATAACGGATCGCGGGCAGAAGCTTATGGACGCCAGCGCCTGTCTGGGCTGAAAAAGCCACAACAGGAATGCCACGCATCTGGGCCAGAGAGATTTCGATGCGGTCTGCAATGGCCTGACGGGTTGCAGCACGATCTTCAACTGAATCCCATTTGTTCAGTGCGAGAACGCATGCACGGCCTTCGCGCTCAATCAGGCGGGCAATTTGCAGATCCTGTTCGTGAACACCCAGATTGGCGTCCAGAACCAGAACTGCAACTTCAGCCATTTTCAGGGCTTCGATTGAAGCCGAGGTGGACATCTTCTCCAGACGATCATCAATCCGCGATTTGCGACGAAGACCGGCTGTATCGACAATTTCGATTTCACCTTCTTCATCGTGCAGACGCACGGCAATCGAATCACGCGTTAGGCCGGGTTCTGGTCCGGTGATCATCCGCTCTTCACCAAGCAGGCAATTCAGCAAAGTTGATTTGCCTGCATTCGGACGACCGACAATCGCGATGCGCAGGGGGCCGGGAGGACGGGGCGGAAGCTCTTCTTCCATCTCGCCTTCTTCGCCTTCGACAGCGATGAAATCATCCTCTTCTTCGGCATCTTCAATCACGGGTTCCGGAGGAAGATGTTCGACGATCTCGCTCATCAGATCGGCAAGACCTTCGGCATGCTCGGCTGAAACGGCGATGGGGGTTCCAAGGCCAAGCGAGAAGGCCTCCATTGCGGAAGCTGCGCCTTCCCGTCCTTCCGCCTTGTTGGCAACCAGAAGAACCTTTCGGTTCTGACGGCGAAGCCATGACGCGAAATGGGCATCGACCGGCGTGATTCCGGCGCGGGCATCAATACAGAACAGGATGAGGTCCGCTTGGGCGACAGCAAGTTCCGAAGAAGAGCGCATGCGACCGAACAGGCTGTCCGGCGCGGCTTCTTCGAGACCCGCCGTATCGATCAGCCGGACGGTGCGGCCGCGGAGGAGGGCTTGGCCTTCCTTGCGGTCGCGGGTGACGCCCGGTGTATCTGCGACAAGAGCCTGACGGCGGCCGACAAGGCGGTTGAACAGCGTTGACTTGCCGACGTTTGGACGTCCGGCGATGACGACGGTTGGAAGGGAGGAGTGGGGCACCGGCGCAACGGGGCGCATTGGTGCCTTACGACGACGATCAGCCATAAGCAGTAAGGTATCCGTCATCACTGAGAAGCAGCAGCTTGCCGTCACTGACGATGGGCTGCACGATGGTTGGGCTTGGCAGTGAATCGATTGAGAGAATTTTTCCGGTTAGCGGGTCCATTGTCAGAAGGCCATTTTCCGGCAGGGTGCTGACCATGACCAGCTTGTCGCCGGCCAAGACCGGACCTGTCCACACAATAATTCCCTTGTGGGAATTCAGATGCTGCCAGTCACGCAGCTGAGTGAGCCAGCGAACCTGTCCCGTCTGACGGTCGATACAGGTCACCTGCTGTCCCAATGTGCTGACAAACAGCCAGTCACCAACACAGGTGATGGCGTTTTGTCCGGGAACCGCACGTTCCCAAAGCCTGCGACCCGAACGCATGTCAATGGCGACCAGGACCGCCGCAACGCTGATGGCATAGGCTGTTCCATCGACGATGACGGGCATGCCACGAATACAGGCAAGATCAAGGGAGGAGGCCTGACCATTGATGCTGGCGAGTGTATCGCTCCAGACGACCTCTCCTGAATCGGCACGGAGGGCGACAAGCTCTCCCGAGCCGAAGCCGGCGAGAACGACGCCGTCGACAACAGCCGGTGCGGGCTGACCAAACACGATGGTGTCAGCAAGAGAAGATGCAAACGTCCACAACTGGTTACCTGTTGAGGCATCCAGAGCAAAAAGACGTTCGTCCAGTGTACCGAAATATACACGACCATCGACAATGGTCGGAGCAGAACGCCCCGGTGTTCCAATATCGACGCGCCATTTTTCCTTGCCGGTTGCGACGTCAACCGCGATGGCGTTGCTGATCCCGTCAACAATATAAAGGGTCGCACCCTCGACGCCGAGACCGCCGCCAAGGTTGCTGGACTGCATTTTGCGTGGCTTCGGATTGAGGTGCCACAGCATCTTCATCCCCGGCCATGTAAAGGCGCGGATATGCCCCTGCGCATCCATGACGAAAATGCGTCCATCTGCGATGACGGGCTGTGCCTGAATGATGCCACGTCCGTTAGCGCCAAGAGCTGCCCAGGCCAGAAAATCAGGTTCAGAAATGCTGGCGCCGATCGAGCGTGACCAGAGACGTTTTCTTGTGCCTGGCCAAGCATAGTTGGCCGAGACATGGGAGGGAATTTTGCCTGCTTGCGGCCACACTTCGGACGGTACCTGCGGCGGTATCGTAACGGGAGGCTGCGAATCGTCTTTTTTTGCAACGGTCAGGCCATCTACGCTTGTCAGGACAGGCGTTCGGTGTCCGGTAACGATCTGCTTTTCATCGTCATCACAGGCACTCAGGGCTGGAAGCACGGCCACTGTGGAAAGCAGACGCAGTATATTGCGCCGTTTCATGTGGGACGGGCTCTGTTCATTTGCTGACATGTCATGGCTCATGATCGATTCAGTTACCCTGCCTGCTGGTTCATGGTCTGCAGAAGTGCTCCGGCGCGCATGCGAACTCCCTGAGGTGCTGAACCATCCAGCGACAGTTTCTTCAGACGTTGCTGTGCGTCGGTCAGATGTCCCTGTCGCAGATCAAGAGCTGCCAGACTTTCGTCGGCCAAGGCCGCCCAGGGTTTTTCTTTTCCGGTCAACAAGGACAGCCGTGAGCGGAGTGTCGCCGGATCGCCTGAATCGATCTGCCACTGACACCAGAACAGCGTAGCTGCATCACGAAGACTTTGCGGGACATTTTCATCGGTGGCGACTTTGTTCCACTGATCAAGTGCCGCCTTGATTTTACCATGCCGTGCGTCGAGCGCAGCAGCCTGCATACGTGCGAGAGTCGCAATCTTGTCAGGTGCAGTGCCGGAAAGGGTGTCCAGGGCTTCAAGTGCTGCACTTTGGGCCTTGGTCAAAGGCAGGCCGGTATCGGTGACGGAGACAGCATCTTCTGTCGCGCGCAGATTCTTGATCCATGAAGCAGAATAGCGGGCGAGGGCTTTTTCGTTCTGGACATGCCGATATTCCAGTATCCCGCCGGCAATGGCGCCGACCATAACCACCCCCGCGGCAACAGCAGCATAGCGCCGTGCCATGAGCCGGATACGCTCAGCCCGGACGTCATCGTTGACTTCACGGAAAATATCTGTCGCCACCGTGCTCGGAGCCTCTCTGGTTGTCATTTGTCCCATAGAGAGGCGCCGCTGCGCCGCTCTGCTTATGTCATTACGCATTCTATGGCCGGAACGCCAGCGATTGCCGGAGCATACAGGGGACAGGGAATGGGAGCAAACAGCGAAAATAAGTCATTTCTAAAGGTTTTTGATGTTCTTTGTTCTTTATGTCTGTTCGCACACTCTGCCTTTTTGTTTTGTTATTGCTGCCCGTGGCTTGCTCTCCCGGTCAGGTGGCTAGCTATGTTACGGGTCGGGAATGCAGTTCCGCCGTCATTGCCGAGGGGCAGGGATATTGCAGATCGCCCGAGCTTCCGCCTCCTCCCCAGCCTTATTGCACGCAGGGATGGAGTGGCGTGGATTGCTGGAGCCGGCCGGATCTGATGCCCAATGTCGCGCGGCAGGTCTATGAAGGGCCAACGGGATTGACGCAGCAGCAGAACGCGAACCGTCTGAATATGTCTGACAAGGCTGCGCCACCATCCTCACAATATTGAAAAACGGCGTCAGAAAGCTCTTTTGACAGAGAAGCAAAGGCCGTGAGAGCGCGATTTTCGGCTTCTGTCGGTGTCTGCGTTGTTCGCGGCAGGTTCGCCGCTTCTTTCTTCGTGGAAGGACGCTGTCGGTATTGATATGGCCGGGATCACATTTCTGGAGCCGGTGTTTACAACGACATGGCTGCCC
>JAAYUA010000014.1 GCA_012517935.1 Acetobacter sp.
AGATTAAAAATTAAACGCCGACTGACACTTTTTTCTTCCTGCTTTTATGACTGTCCGCTCCAGTTGAAACTCGTGAAACAGTGCCGACGCTGATTCCGAACACGACTGCAATCGCCTTCAATGCTTCCCCACTCCGTCGACGCTGTACGATTTCATCACGCTGCGCATCAGTGATCCGTGGAGGTCGTCCCATCCTCACTCCCAGTTCCACAGCCCGTGCTCGACCTTCCGCTGTTCGTGTTCGGATCAGATCGCGTTCCACATCGGCCAAGCCACCAAGAACAGCCAGCATCAGACGGCCTGTGCTTGTTGTCGTATCTGCCCATGGCTCTGCTCTGGAATAGAACTGCGCACCCCTTTGGGTGATATCGCGCACGATTGCGAAGAGATCGAATGTACTCCGTGCCAATCGATCAATCCGTGTGACGACAACCATATCCCCTTCAGCAAGACTTCTTATTAGACGCTTGAGCTGAACACGCTCTGCATCGGCGCCACTCGCCTTTTCTCGAAAGATCTTTTCGCACCCGAATTCCTTCAACGTCCGAATCTGAACATCCAACGTCTGCCCTATCGTGCTGACCCGCGCATAACCGATCTTACGTCCCATCCAACCCTCTCATTTTTCAGGGGATGAAACGCTATACCATATCTTCAATTATCGTAATTCGTGATTTGCGCAAACAGTCAGAAAGGACAAATGCGCTTCTTTTAGCATGTACAATTCTAGTCCCGTCAAAGCAGATAAGCAATAGAACAGTCGTATTTTATCAAACAAATCCGTGAAGAAAATTTTGCGCAAATCACGATTTTTTTTCATGGAGATCTAAATGACATCATATATTTGGACTGGAAAAACGTCAGATAAATGGGAAATAGATACGAATTGGAGTCCTAATGGAACCCCTGGCCAAAATGATACCGCCACAATAGGATCATCATCCAACTCGACTGATTATATAGTTAGTATTTCTTCTTCATCATATATCTATATACAAGAAATTAATGTCTATACAGGATCAAATCTTAATATATATGGAACAATCTCTCAGTCTTCGAACGGAATTGTAGCCAATGGAGGTTCTATAACCTTCGAAGCAGGATCAACAGCGAACAGTATTCCTTTGACGGTCGATTCCGGTGGAATCGTTAATATCGAAAGTACGACCGCAACCTTCAGCAATCTCAAAGTCAATTCTGGTGGCACGCTAGAGTTAACAGGCGTGAACGATTATTCGCTTGGTAATCTCAATCTATCTGGTGACCTTGTGCTGTCCGACGCATCAATTTCTGCGGCTTCCAGTGTTAACCCTCAATCTGGTTCATCAATTACACTTAATAACGAGTCGAATCTCTCGATAAGCAATTTGAATACTGAAGTTACAGTGAATGGTGGATCGACCTTGATCCTCTCTGGAAACTACAATAGCGGTTCCAGTGTCACCATGGGCACCGGAACTGGCAATACGCTCCTTCTTTCCAGCAGTGCTGCCCAAACAAATCTTGCAATCTTCGGTGTCGCCACAGGGGATTTAGTAGGAATATCTGGCGAAACAGTGAGTTCTGCTACCTATACGAATAATAATGGCACTGGTTCGATCACGCTTACCACATCAAGCGGAACTTTCACCTATAGCGGCGTGACCTTTGCTTCGGACGTTCCCTCTGGGACAAATACGGCGACATTAAAGAACGGAGAAGCTCTTATCTGCTTCCTCGCAGGATCGCTCATTCGAACGCCGAATGGAGATAAAGCAGTCGAAAATATGCGGATTGGTGACGAGGTCATAGCATTTGATTGGAGCAATAATGTCGAGATCACACGCAAGGTGGTATGGGTCGGCGAGAAGAAAACATCCGTTAACCCAAATCTTTTCGACGACGAAGCCGGTTATCCAGTCCGTGTGCTCAAGGACGCGATCTCCGATGGTGTGCCCTACAAAGATATGCTGATCACGCCTGAGCATTGCCTGTTTTTCGAGGATAAGTTTGTCCCCGTTCGTATGCTCGTGAATGGTCGTTCGATCTTTTATGATAAAACCATCACATCCTATAAATACTACCATATCGAAACAGAGCAGCATTCGGTCATCTGGGCCGACGGGATGCTTTCCGAAAGCTATCTCGACACTGGGAATCGGGCCTCGTTCAAGCAGCATGGTAAGGTTGCGTTTATCGGAGTGTCGTCAACGCAAAGCTGGCTCAGCGATGCCGGAGCTACGCTCAGTGTTTCCCGCGAGAGGGTTGAACCGCTTTTCCGTCAAATCGAGATGCGTGCTACACAGTCTGGCGTTGCTAGCATGACAATGGCTCCAGTAATGACAACCGAGTCCGATCTGCATCTTGTCACAGATAAAGGACAGATCATCCGCAAGGCCCGCGATATCAATGGTCATGCCGTGTTCATGATCCCTTCAGGTGTGAATTCTGTGAACCTTGTTTCACGGACCAGCCGCCCGAGCGACACGATCGGTCCTTTCGTCGACGATCGCCGTCACCTTGGCGTACTAGTCGGTGAAATTCTCCTGTTTGATTCAAAGGAAACATACCGGATCAATGCACACTTGACCGATGCGACACTCACAGGTTGGGACATTCAGGAAACAACTCCTTGCCGCTGGACCAACGGTAACGCCATCCTGCCGCTCGGACAGCGTCTGCTAGGTAGCGTCGGTATGCTGTCCATACCTATCCTCGCCGCAGGTCCGTATTTGAGCACCCAGGATATAAAGCGGCCGATGGCTCAAACCGCCTGAACCTCTCAGCAAAACTCCGTTTTCTCGCCGAGAGAGCGGAGAATGCCTTTCATGAGTTTAGCTAGAGATCCCGATTGCGATTTCGTTGTGCCGCAGGAGGGCGATTTGAAATAGGATAGACTTCACGCCATTCAGTCTATCTCATTGCTGAAACTGAATGGGTGAAAGTGTTGCCCCGGCGCAGATGTCGTTTTTTAGTAAGGAGCCAGCAACACGCTATGCTATCGCAGGATCGTTGGTGTTTTCTCGCACATCAATCTTGCGCGTTGTAATCTCCGGAAGCAGTGCCGCGTAACGCCTGCCAAGCGGACAGGGCGCGCTCCCGCGCGACCTCATGTTCAATGATCGGAGAGGGATAGCCAGCGACACCGCCCACCTGCCACGGCGTGTGGATCTGTGTGTCCGACAGGCGAGCCAGTTCCGGGACCCATGTGCGAATATAGGTGCCGGATGAATCGAATTTGCGAGATTGAATCAGCGGATTCATCATTCGGAAAAACGGAGCCGCATCAATGCCGGTTCCTGCGACCCATTGCCAGTTCATGCCGTTGCTTGCCGGATCATAGTCAACCAATGTGTGCGCGAACCAGCGTTCGCCTTCTCGCCAGTCGATCAGGAGATGTTTCACCAGAAACGATGCAGCGACCATGCGCACACGGTTATGCATCCAGCCCGTCTGCCATAACTGACGCATGCCAGCGTCAACCAGAGGGTAACCGGTTTGTCCACGCTGCCACGCCCGAAGCCCTTTCGGATTATGTTGCCAGGGCATGGCATCGAATTCTGGGCGCAGATTGCGTGTTGCCAGATCCGGACAGCCGAACAGCACTGACCAGGCGAAATCTCGCCAGCCGAGTTCTGCCATGAATTTTGTCAGGCCGTCCGAATGCGACCGCGCAACCGCGGCCTCCCGGATCTGGGCTGGTGTGATATGTCCGGAACTCAAGAAAGGTGACAGACGGGATGTTGCAGGTTGAGCCGGCATATCCCTCTCATGTGCGTAATCATCCAAGGAGCCATCAAGAAACGCCTCCAGCGCCATATGGGCAGAGGTTTCGTCAGGACACCATTCGTCTTCCAGCCCTTTTGTCCAACCGATCTGACGCATTTTCTGGCTGATTGTTCCAGCATCGATCATGGGTGGTAGGTCAGTGGCAGGTAGCGTCGCGAATGTTATCGTTTTTGGAGCTGGTAATGATGGGCGTTCGTGGCCCGTCTTGCACGCTGCACGCCAGTAGGCTCCGAAGACGTGATAGGGCTGACCTGCCTGTGTGCGGATTGTCCACGGTTCATGCAACAGGGCTCCGGCAAAACTATGGGCGGGAGTTCCTGAGGCCTTCAGTTCAGCTTTCAGTTTCGTGTCTATTTCTTTTCCTGCAGGATCGTAGCGCCGGTTCCAAAAAACTTCCTTCGCTTTGGTTGCTGCCGTTATTGATGGCAACACCCGGTTTGCCGGTCCTTTGAAGACATGGAGTGCTCCACCGCACTCCTGCAATCTGATGTTGAACAGTTCCAGCGCCCTACCCAGCCACCAATATGCTGCTGTTTCTTCCACGTCATCATCAAGGATATAAATGCAGAGCAATGGCGCGCCGGTCTCTACCGCCGCACTCAGCGCTGCATTGTCCGCCAGACGGAAATCGTGGCGAAACCAGACAATCACGGGGGAGGTCATAACACGGCAATCCTTTCGGGCATCTATTGCCCTCCAGACGAGATAACAGAGCTTCAACATTCACTAAAGTCATCTCACATTGAATGGTATGGCTTCTGTCTCTTCATTGCGCCGGCGTGGAAATAGTGTTTGAGGGAAGCTTGGAAATGAAATTCTGCAATTTTCATAATGGAATTCAGGAATATTGTCTTGGGTTTCGGGCCTCCTGAAAATATATCAGGCGACCATGTCAAAGCCTCCATCAAGGCAAGCGGATGAATCATCGATCGTGAGAAGAAGCCTGATACGCTCTTCACTTGGGCGGGATGAAAGTGGAGGTGAGCGATGAAGGATTGTTTCAGCGCTCTCCCACCCCGGGAAATGTTTGCCCTTGAGAAACACCACAGCGCCCGCAGGTGCTTCATGCACCGAGCATCCGTTATCGGTCGTCCATTGCACGCCCGGCCCAACATAGGTTCGCAGTAGTCGCAAATCGATGCAATCCACGTGAAATTTCCTGCAACTATCTGTCGTTATCTTTTCCAGACGTATGCGCAGATTTTGATGTCCGGAAATATCGCTATACATTTTGGCGAGATCCAACACATCGGAGATCAGAAGTCGGGCAGGAGTGGGGCAGTTGGCTTCAAGCTGTTCTTTGATTTCTGACAGGGAGCCCCGGACGACCAGCAGAGATGGTCCTTCCGAAAGATATGTGTTCGCGGCTTGCAGTAAGGGCGATGAAATCTTTTGTGGATGAAAAACAAGGCTTCGGTGAGGAGAGAGGATGCTTCGGAAGGCTGATATCTGTTCCAGATGATTGCGTGTTGTGCAGGAAAACATGGAAGAGAGTCCTTGTTGCAATTGATATGTTATAACATATCAATTGGTCGGGTGACATCAACCCGGTTCTTTCTCTCCAGGAGTCCTTTCCATGTCGGACACTCGCCTGCCCGTGACCGTCCTTTCCGGCTTTCTCGGCGCTGGTAAAACGACACTTCTCAATCATGTTCTGCGCAATCGTGAAGGTCTCAAGGTCGCGGTGATCGTCAATGACGTGAGTGATGTGAACATTGATGCCGAACTTGTCCGGAACGGGGGCAGCAATCTTTCCCGCACGGACGAAGAGCTGGTTGAGATGACCAATGGCTGCATTTGCTGCACATTGCGGGATGATCTTCTGACGGAAGTAACACGATTGGCCCAAGAGAAGCGGTTTGATTATCTTCTGATTGAATCAACCGATATTGCCGAACCTCTTCCGCAGAGCATCGATACGTCCTGCCTTCGTTTCAATCTGATATGACAGATGGTCTCCATCACATAAGGTTGGGAAGCTGGGTTGGCCGGTGGTTGCCGCGAGAGGGCCGACGTACAGCAATCGCCGGATTGACGTTAAATTTTTCAGCCACTTGGTGCTGGAACAGGCCATTCTCAACAGCGGCAACAATACGGGCACGAAGATCCTGCGACAATGTGCGTGATGACATTGCGAACAGGCCTCTAGGCTCGGTTCCGATCGTGAATCAGATTATGCTTTTTTTGGGAATCCTTATCTTCGCAACAATAGCAAAAATGCTCTACTTTTTATTTCTTTTTGCAAATGATATTATATTAACGATAAGAACTAAAAATAAAATATAAAACAAAATCTGAGATATATCAGTAGAAGTTTTTGTTGTTATTATACCAAAAATACTTAAAAATATACACATATTAATAGATATAGCATAACCTAATCCTAATAAATAAAAAATTTCAAACTTTTTATCTGCATACTTTAATCCAGCAGGGAACATCATAAAAACAATAGCCATAAGTATAACAAGTAATTTATTTCTAAAATCAGATATATTTCTTGCAAGATACAGTGAAATAAGGAGAATTAATTCTGAAATCCAAAAAAAATATATCAGGATTTTTTTTAAAAATTTCCGCATAAATGCTGCTCCAATAATATAGTTTTTAGCATACAAACTTATATCAGAAAATCAAATTAGCTTCCACTTTCGGGTGGCCGCTTGATCGCTGGCTCCCTGACGAGCTGCTATTGATTTTCGTTGAGAACGGATTCGCATTATTTGTGTATGTCTCCTGTGTTGAGGAGATATTCAAACAGTTCTTTTGTTTGTGGAAAAGATCGGAGGCATTGAATCCGGGCGCCTGTTCCTTCAGGTTCGGATGATCTGCGCTTCTGTCCAACGATTGCCTTTCATTCATCCGTATTTTTCTTGACCTTAAGGATGGAACGTCAGAACGCGTGCAATGAGGGATGATTGCATTCTGGACAACAGCCCGGCGTTGATCCTTATATTTTGAATTTGAAAGCAAGAAACAGAGCGTGCTCTCTATCGCGTCCGGGCAGAATGATTACATGACAAAATCAGACAATCATCTTCAGGATACAGCAAGCGATCCCCGATGGGTGAAGGTCCTTGCACGCGACAAGAGTTCAGATGGACAGTTGTGGTACTCGGTCGCTACGACTGGCGTATATTGTCGTCCATCCTGTCCATCCCGCACGCCGAACCCTGAAAATGTCACCCTGCATGATACGCTGGAAAGTGCGCGGTCGAGTGGGTGTCGTCCGTGCAGAAGATGTAACCCCGATGGGTGTTCAATCGATGCTGCAAATGCAGCGCTTATCGAGCAGGCCTGCCATTTGATCGATACAGCCGAGAAAACGCCGTCTCTTGAAGAACTGGCGCATTCAGTCGAGCTCAGTCCGGGTTATTTCCATCGTCTTTTCAAAAAACACACGGGATTGACGCCCAAGGCTTATGCCGATGCTCTGCGTGCCCGTAAGGTGCGTGAGGGGCTGGCGCAAGGAACAAACGTGACAGAGACACTTTATGATGCTGGCTTTAATTCCAATGGCCGATTTTATGCACAATCTTCAGCCCTGCTCGGCATGACGCCAAAGCATTACAAAAATGGTGGCCTGAACGAGGTGCTTTATTTTGCCGTTGCTCAGTGCTCTCTGGGGGCTATTCTCGTCGCTTCAAGTAAAAAGGGAGTTGTATCAATCCTGATTGGCGACGATCCGGATATATTGGTGCGCGACCTTCAGGATCGGTTCCCCAAGGCAGAGCTTGTCGGGGCGGATGCTGACTATGAGCAGAGTATCGCCAAGGTCATCGGTTTTGTGGAAACCCCGAACCGGGGATTGTATTTGCCACTGGATGTTCGTGGCACGGCGTTCCAGCAACGTGTATGGCAGGCTTTGCGTGAGATTCCTGCGGGTGAAACTGCAACTTATGCTGAAATTGCACGAAGGATCGGTCAACCAACGGCAACACGTGCGGTTGCTGGCGCCTGCGCGGCCAATCCCATTGCTGTAGCCATTCCATGTCACCGTGTTATTCGCAATGATGGGTCGCTTTCCGGCTATCGTTGGGGTGTCGAACGAAAACGCAATTTGTTGTTGCGAGAAGCCGAAGCAAAATGACGGGTGCATTTCTTGAACGATATGCTGTTATTGATCTCCGTCTTGCGTCATGGTGTCAGTTCAATTCGCTCTGGAATACGTCATACACTGGGATTGATTTTTCACGATGCAACATGATTTGTTTGCGCATGAAAGAGGACGGACTGAACTTGGTCCTGGAGCGGCCATGCTTGATGGTTTTGCAAAAGATATATCTGACCAACTTTTTCAAGAAGTAATTGAATTGTCATCACATTCTCCATTTCGCCATATGGAAACACGGGGTGGAAAACGTATGTCCGTGGCGATGCTGAATTGTGGTCCTCTGGGTTGGGTGTCGGATCGCCAAGGATATCGTTATACCGCAATTGATCCTGTGACCCGGAATAGCTGGCCCTCATTTCCTTCCCTTTTTCTGGAGCTGGCTGAACGAGCTGCTTCTGAAGTCGGGTTTGAGAACTTTGTGCCGGATGCCTGCCTGATCAATCGATATTGTGTCGGATCGAAGCTTTTTCTTCATCAGGATATGGATGAACAGGATCAGATTGCACCGATCGTGTCCATTTCTCTGGGGCTTCCGGCAATATTTTTATGGGGTGGACACACACGCAATGACCGTCCCGTGCGGCATCAACTGTTTCATGGCGATGTTGTTGTCTGGGGTGGCGCTTCCCGCATGGTTTTTCACGGCATCGATACTCTGAAGAACGGTGAGCATCCTTTGACGGGACCGTTCCGATTTAATCTGACCTTCCGGAAAGTCAGATGACGTCACCATTGTGTCGTTGTCGCTGGACACAGAATGATCTTTCCATGCAGCTTTATCATGATACGGAATGGGGGTGTGCCCGTTTGGGATAGCCGTGCGTTATGGGAAAACTTATTCTCGGTGGCTTTCAGGCTGGATTATCGTGGCGGACGATACTTCTGAAACGTGATGCTTTTGAGGGATTTATACCTGCACGTGTGGCGCAGTATGATGCAACCGATATTGAGCGTCTATTGGGCAATCTAGATATTGTTCGCTCGAGAATTAAAATACGAGTGGCAATAAAAAATGACAATGAATATCTATCCATGTAGGAACGGGGCGAAGATTTTTCTTCTTTTGTGTGGGATTTTGTTAGCAACGCTGCGTTCAGGGGAGATGGCACCGGGAGCGCCATACGATCGGTTGTGGGTGACAGACTTTCGATTGAGCTCAAAAAGTGAGGTTTCAGTTTCGTTGGCCTGGTGACCGTCCATGCGTGGTTACAGGCCATCGGGGTTATCAATGATCATGAAAGTTCGTGTTTTCGACAGGACTATATCGCATGATGATTGCGGATAAAGATAATAAATATCTTGATTTTTTGAGAAAACCTCGATGAGAGGTGTGATCGAAAACATAAGAAAATATCGAGGTTTTCTCATAATTGTGAATGGAGGGATAAGATTGGGGTCAGGATAGCAGGAGTACGATAACCAGTCCCCACATGGTCAGCAATGTATTGCTGACGGCATAAGGAACGGTATATCCCAACATTGGAACATTGCTTTTCGCGACATCTGCAACCATGGCGACAGAGGCAGTGCTGGTGCGTGCGCCGCCGCAACAGCCCAGATTGATCGCCGGGTCAAACCGGAAGACATATTTCCCAATCAGTGGAGCAAGTAGCATCGGAACGCCGCTGGCGAATACACCCCAGAAAAAGATGTTAACCCCGGCTTCCTTCAGGCCCTGGATAAAGGTTGGCCCAGCTGAAATGCCGACAACCGCGATGAAAATATTCAACCCGACAGTATTCATAAACCATACGGTTGCGGCAGGCACACTGCCCAGACGTGGGGTCACGCTGCGCAGCCAGCCCAGAATAAGGCCGGCAATCAGTGCACCGCCTGATGCAGACAGGGTAATGGGAATTCCTGCGATGGGCATCACCAGTGAACCCACCAAACCACCGACAAAAATGCCTGCTCCAACCAGAACCATACTGGTTACATTGGTCGGACGATCAGCATAACCGGCCGCGTTGACGACGCGGTCGACATTGGACCGACTGCCGGTAATGCTGATAATGTCGCCGCGATGGATCGCTGTTTCCGACAGGACGGGAATTTCGACATTCATGGACCCGCGACGGATGCCGTTGATGTAAATGCCCTGTGCGTAAGGGGCGGTCGACAGTTCCGTCAGTTTGCGTCCATTCAGTGCTTTACTGGTCACCACGATATTAACTGTCTCGATCGGAATATCGATCAGTTCTCTGTCGGAGATTTCTTCTGCATGATTGGACCAGTAAACCAGAGCATCATGTGAGCCCGAGATTGCGACAATATCTCCCTCACGCAGTATCGTACTTCTGTCGAAGGGAATTATAATGCCATCCCGTCTTAGTTTTTCAAGAAAAATGCGGCCACCTGCAGCAAATTCAGCCTCTTCTACAGTTTTTCCTTCTATCAGTCCGGTAGTCTTGAGCTTATAGGCTCGCACGATATATTCATGCCAGGCGGTCTCTGAATTCTCATTCACCGGCTTGATATTCATATCCCGTTCGTAACGCTGGCATTCCTGTTCCAGATTGATACCCAGAAGCTTGGGCCCCAGAAACGCCAAGATCCAACCTGTTCCCACCGTGCCAAACAGATATGTCACGGCATAAGCCACAGGGATCGCATTCAGTTCCGATTGCACCTGCGTTGGTGACAGGTTCGAGCGATTGATCGCATCTGTCGCCAATCCAATCGATGCCGAAATTGTTTGTGAACCAGCAAGCAGGCCTTCGGCCATGCCGGGTCCGTAACCTGAGATACAGGCAGCTATATAAACACAGCCAAGGCAGAGTAGGGATATGACAACTGCAAACAGGGCCTGTGGAATTCCGTCATTTGCAATACCGCGTACAAATTGAGGTCCTACGCCAAATCCCACGGCAAACAGGAACATGATGAAAAATATCGATTTGATCTGAGGCGAAATCGTAATCCCCAACTGCCCCACCAGAACGCCAACCAGTAATGTGCCTGTTACGGC
>JAAYUA010000115.1 GCA_012517935.1 Acetobacter sp.
AGGCCGTGGATGTGCCGGTTACGCTGAAAATGCGCATGGGGTGGGATCATGACCATCTGAATGCACCGACTTTGGCCCGTATTGCCCAGGATTCCGGAATACGGATGGTGACGGTTCACGGCAGGACGCGGCAGCAGTTTTATAATGGCTTTGCGGATTGGGCATTTGTTGCACAAGTGAAGCAGGCTGTAGACCTGCCGGTGATCGTCAATGGTGATATCCAGACGGTTGAAGATGCCCGGAATGCGTTGGCGCAGTCAGGGGCGGATGGCGTCATGATCGGGCGTGGATGTTATGGCCGGCCATGGTTCCCGGCGCAGGTGGCTCAGTCCCTGCTTTTTGGAACGGATGTTCCGGATCCATCTTTGCAGGAAGAATATGAGATCGTTCGGGAGCATTATGACATGATGCTGAAGCATTTCGGGGAAGGCCCAGGAATGCGTCTCGCACGGAAACATGTCTCCTGGTATTCGGCTGGGCTGCCGGATTCAGCGGGTTACCGTTCTGCGGTGAACCGTATGGATAAGGCTTCTGATGCAATCAACGCCATAGATGCTTTCTATCAGCGTCATATTGCCGAAGGGAGTGTGCGCGAACCACGACGTTCCAGAGGCGCAGATGGCAGCAGGGATGCGAAACCGATTGCTGTTGAAGAGTTGTGCGCAGCGTGATGGCTGTCGTTGCACGTCAAACGGTTTCCTCTGCCATGGTGCCTGATGGCGCTACTGTTCTCGATAATCTGCCATCGCCGGTTCTGGTTGTGGATGAAGGCGATCTGCTGGTCTTTTTGAATAATGCCGCGGAAGTTTTTTTTGCCCGTTCTGCCGCGCAGGCCTGTGGGATGCCGATTTCTGCACTGGTCATGCATGACAGTCCGCTGTTTCTGCTGCTGCAGCAGGTGCGGGCCGGGGGCGGAAGCGTTACGGAACATGATATCACGCTATCTTCCCCAAGATTCCATCATGATGATGTGACCGTTATTGGGACGCCGATTGAAAATTCCGGGCACATTGTTCTGACTTTCACTGACGTTAAAGCTGCAAAAATTCTTGATCGTCAGCTTGCCTTCCGGTCCGCAGCGAGAAGTGTCTCCGGGATGGCAGCGCTTCTGGCGCATGAGGTTCGCAATCCTCTGTCAGGCATTCGCGGCGCGGCCCAGCTTCTTGAGGAGGCCGTTTCAGGAAATGACCGGGAACTGGCAATTCTGATACGCGATGAAGTTGATCGGATACGTGCTCTCGTTGATCGGATGCAGGTATTTGATGAAAAGCCGGCAGGTTATAAGCCGGTGAATATCCATCGCGTTCTGGAGCATGTTCGTGCTCTTGCGGAAAATGGCTGTGCAGCGGGGCTGCGTATCATAGAGCGGTATGATCCATCGTTGCCTTCCGTGTGGGGAAACCGGGACGAGCTGATTCAGCTCTTTCTGAATCTGGTCAAGAATGCTGCCGAAGCGATTCATGACGCCGGAGAGGAAGGCGGGCAGGGGCAGATCGTTCTGGAAACGTCCTATCGTCCGGGTTTGAGGTTGTCTGCTCCCGGTTCTGCGGGGCGCAGGCATCTTCCTTTGGTTGTTACGGTCAGTGACACGGGAGGGGGAATTCCTGATGCTGTCCGTGCCCATCTGTTCGAGCCGTTTCTGACGACAAAAGTGACGGGGTCCGGACTGGGCCTCTCTCTGGTCGCAAAGATTGTGGACGATCACGGGGGCATCATTGAGGTGGAAAGCAGATCAGGTCTGACATCTTTCACCCTCCATCTGCCGGTTGTGGCGGAGGAATCCGGATTGGTTGCCTGAGCGATAAAAGTCGGGCTGGTCTGGTAACGCATTCTGAACATAATATGACCGTCTTGTAATGGTTTCGACCGAGTGACGGTTCAAGAAGGAAAAGATTTTCATCTGATGGCGCTTCCAACGATTCTTGTCGCGGACGACGACCGTTCGATTCGAACGGTTTTAAGTCAGGCATTGGGGCGGGCCGGTTATCAGGTCCGTACGACTGCCAGCGCTTCCGCCCTGTGGCAGTGGATCGAGGAGGGAGAAGGCGATCTTGTGATCACGGACGTTCTGATGCCGGATGAGAACGGGCTTGATCTCATTCCTCGCATCCGCCGGGCACGTCCTGACCTGAAAGTGCTTGTGATGAGCGCGCAATCCACCTTGGTGACGGCGGTGCGCGCGACGCAGCGGGGTGCGTTCGAATATCTTCCAAAGCCGTTCGACCTGTCAGAACTTCTTGACGTGGTGGGGCGCGCTCTGGCTGCCCCGGCTCCGGTTCCTGCTGTTGAAGCGCAGGTTGCCAGACCTCTGGTGACGGCCCGTCCTGATGAGCGGATGCCACTGATCGGACGTTCTGCCGTTATGCAGGACATTTATCGGGTCATCGCACGTCTGACGACATCGGCTCTTACGGTCATCATCAATGGTGAAAGTGGCACCGGCAAGGAGCTGGTCGCGCGTGCCCTGCATGATTATGGCCGCCGCCGGACCGGTCCTTTTGTCGCGGTTAATGTCGCGGCCATTCCGCGCGACATGATCGAGGCTGAACTTTTTGGCAGCGAGCGTGGTGGGTATTCAAATGGAGGTCGTCAGCCGGGCCGGTTTGAGCAGGCCGCGGGAGGCACTCTTTTTCTGGATGAAGTTGGAGATATGCCGGCTGAAGCCCAGACACGTCTTCTGCGTGTGTTGCAGGAAGGTGAATACACGACCGTAGGAGGGCGTCAGCCCATTCAGGCCAATGTCAGAATTGTCGCTGCGACACATCGTGATCTGCATCAGGCGATTCGGGCCGGAACATTCAGGGAAGATCTTTTCTATCGCCTGAATGTTGTGCCGATCCGTTTGCCTCCCTTGCGCGAACGTGTGGAAGACATTCCCCTTCTTGCCAGACATTTTCTTGAACAATGTGCGGAGTCAGATCGTCCGGCGAAAGTTCTTTCTGAAGATGCGGTGGTTCGCCTGCAGAACTGGCGCTGGCCGGGGAATGTCAGGGAGCTGGAAAATCTTATGCGCCGGATCGCGGCCCTGTATCCTCAGGATGTCATCAATGACAAGCTGGTGGATCAGGAGCTTGCTGAAACGGTGCGTGAGGATGGTCGGGCACAGAGCGCTGAGGGCACGGAAAGTCTTTCTGACGCGGTTATCCGCCATATTCGCTGCTATTTTGCAACCGGAGGAAAAGATGACCCGGTTGAGGATATATATGGCAAGGTCATTGCTGAAGTGGAGCGTCCTCTTATCCAGATGACGCTCGCTGCGACAAAAGGCAATCAGATCAGGGCCGCAGCCATGCTGGGCCTGAACCGCAATACGTTGCGGAAGAAGATAAAGGATCTCGATATTCCGGTTGTCCGTGGTGTCGGCTGAGTCCTTGAAGCCGGGTGGGGAGAAGGATATTTCCCGCCGCACAATATGGTGGGTGCTGCGAACGCTTGAGTTGCGCAGCGTTACGATCGCTCTGGCTGCGCTTGCGCCTGTGCTCGGGTTGGCGACCTTCATGGTGTTGTCCGGGGGGCGTGCCTTTGCGCATCATCCCACCCTGCAAACGGTGGTGTTTTTACTGACGGCTCTTGCTTTGGGGCTGTTGGCAATTGTCGCGGGTCGACGGCTTGTACGACTTCTGATCGAACGTCGCCGCAGTGGCGCAGGCGCCCGTCTTCACGTCAGGCTGGTTGTGCTGTTCAGTCTTGTTGCTGCTGCACCGACCATTCTGGTGGGCGTGTTTGCGACGCTGTTTTTTGATTACGGCATCCAGATATGGTTCTCGGATCGTGTGAACACTGCGTTGACTGAGGCTTTGCAGGCGTCTCATGGTTATCTGAGCGAGCATAACGACAATATTCGAACGGAAGCATTGTCTCTTGCCAATTATCTGGCAAGCGCCGAAAGCGAATTGTCGGCCAGTGGTGCTGATCTCATGCAAGAGCCTCAGGCGCTGGGGCAAATTCTGGACAGTCAGGCGACTATTCGCGGGCTGGCGGAAGCCGTCGTTTATGATCCGATCACAAAGCGTGTCATTGCATCCGGTGGGTTGATGACACGTGCGGGATATTTGCAGGCTTTGCCTCC
>JAAYUA010000116.1 GCA_012517935.1 Acetobacter sp.
CAAGTTTGCCTTTCGTATAGTTCTTCCATACTGTTTGGCGATATGCAGCGAAAGGAATATAAATATGGAAAACATCATATCGCTGATGGTGGATGCAACGGTCTTTGTAATAATTCCATGGGTCATATGGAGAATTGTATTTAAATCAATTCCAATAGCGGTTATTCCTATACTTGTTGGAATTATACTTGCCGTTATGCATGCGCCCGTTAACGCAATCCATATTCCATCCGTCTGGGGAGATGACATTGGTTGGGCTGCGGTTCTCGTGCTGGCGTTCACAGCCGGTCTGGAGATGTGGCAGCATCCAGGCGAAGATCCTACCGTGCAGTCTGTGCCGCAGCCGTCGCTTGGGCGCCTGCTGGCCGGTGCGGCGGTCGCGCTGGGTGGTCCGTTCCTGATCGGTTCGGTGCTTGTCTATATGTTCTTCCTGCCGCTGCATGGCTGGGCTCCGGCGCATGCGTCAGCGGGAATTGCTGCGGCTTCGATCGGACTGTGCATCGCCGTCAGCGCTCTGCCTGTGCTGATCGGTTTGGTGCGGGAACTGGAACCGGGCCAGCGCCCCCTTGGACAGCTCGCCCTCAAGTTGGCTGTCGTGGACGATGCGGCGCTGTGGATAGGGTTGGCCCTGCTTCAATTCGCGGCCAAGGGATCAGCGGCACTGCATGGTTGGACCGGGCTGGAAGGGCTTGCGATCCTGCTACTGGTCGGGCTTGCAATGGGCGGTATCTGGGCAGCACGACATTTTCCTCATGCGCACCTGTGGGTCATCTGGGCCTGCGTTCCCGTGTATCTGATTGCAGGCTCCTGGGCGAGCCATGAGCTTGGATTACATGAACTGATCGGCGCGTATTTCGCGGGTGCCATCATGCCGCCGTCCTGGGTGCGACGCCTGCCGGTGGAACGTGTCGGCACGTTCTCGCTCTTCTGGCTTGCTCCGATGTTCTTCGGCCATAGCGGACTGCGGATTGATGGCGATGCATTGACATGGCCGTCGGTTGTGGCGTCCCTGGCTCTTGTCGTGATTTCCATCGTGACCAAGATCGGCTCGGTTTACGTGTTTCCTCCGGCATCCGGACTGTCGCGGCGGCAGGCGCTGGGTCTCGGATCGCTCCTGCAATGCAAGGGTCTGATGGAAATCGTGGCCGCAACGATCCTGCATGGCAAGGGGATGTTGTCGGATTTCGCATTTGCATCGCTGATGGTTCTGGCCGTCATTTCGACAATTCTGACGGGTCCTCTTTTCCGACTGACGGCGCCGCGCGTATCATAGCTGATGCGGCGGAGCACTATTCGGAGATGACTGTCTGTGATCTCCGGAAAGGTGTCTGGTGTTTATCTGACGAGCTAAGGGAAGGTTACACTTGCGAAGCGGGTCAGTCCGTGACCCTGACGGCCACATTTCTGTGGCTCAGGCCGACCTTATTACAATATCAACCGTGCGCTCTGGCTTCATAAAATACAGATCTATTGCCTGATCCAGCTCTGATACCCATCGTTGTAGGCTCTCAACATGCCCCAATCACAACAAAGATCAGAAGTGGCACAGCAATCCTGCGACTGTTTTACATAACCAATCGCGTAAACAAGGAGTTTTTGGAGGTCTCCAGTTTGAATGAGCGCATCTTCCGGCTAACCTATGCACACTGAGCGTAAAATGATGGAAAATATTTGATGATGTTGCGTATCAGATTTGATTTGATTTCTCGCGCTGTAGGGTGGTTCTGCTTTATCATTGTTGCTCTCGAAGCTGCACTTATAGCTTGGATAGTGCTGGTCGGACGATATCATCTTGTACCTCGTGATCTCAGAGATTACGTCGGCACGCCTCCACTCTTTTCAACCTCTTTCTCAAGGGGGTCCGGTTTCTTTGTTGACGACAATGGGACTATCTTGACGAACGCCCATGTCGTAGAGGGATGCAAAAAAATAAGTATAGCCAACAAACTATTTAAAGATGAAAATGTATCTGTTGTCGCGCATATTCAAAACAGATCTCTTGATGCGGCACTTCTGAGAACGAGCTCAAAATCTAAAGTGTATTTGCACATAGCTCATTCGCAAGACGGCATCCCGAATGCTATTCCAGTACAAAATAAGATGGTTCGTGCAGTAGGGTTCCCAGCAAGCGCTAAAGGCGTTGAACCATTCCATATACCTATAACGGAGGTGTATCATGAGCAATGGATAAACAATTCACCGAATAATGTTGTCGTCTTGGGTGTTGTGGGGAACATCGAGCAGGGTGATAGCGGAAGTCCTATCATGAATGAACGCCAAGAGGTCATCGGAATGCTGACACGAGAAACCGTTACGACCGGCAGGGCTTCCAACGGGGCTTATTATTCCACGGACGGTGAAGCGACCGATGCGTCATACATATATAACTGGTTAAATAGTCATCACGTGCAATTGAATGGAGAAAATAAAGGGCGAATTGTGTCGATTGACGATGCAGTCGTGAGAGTTTTTTGCTTTCGATAGTTACCGCAACAGGATAATCGGGAGCTATAACGTTAACTGGACGTGTCTCGGTTTAGTTTCGGACCTTTAAGCAGCTTGTCGAGTTGGGTTCTCCCTGACGCGGGGAGGTTATAGAGTGATGAGATAAGCTGGAGACTCCCAAAAACTCCTTGTTTATGCGATTGGTTATGTAAAACAGATGCAGGATTATTGTGGCACTGCTGACCTCTGTTGTGATTGTGAAACGAGCCTTCCGCTTGCCTCTCCCTTAACCGCCAGTCCTACGTTATCAA
>JAAYUA010000117.1 GCA_012517935.1 Acetobacter sp.
CTGTGGTCGATACGGTGTCGATGGTTTCCGAACGCAGTTCGTCGGCAAGCTGCTCAAGCTGCGCAATCGAAAGGTTCTTCAGGTCAGACGGGCTGTCCACACGGTCCAGAACAGGAAAACGGCCATGCGTCGGTATGCGGGGTGGGGTGCCGACTGGCGTTGCAATACCCGACCGGGCCGCGTCTTTATCCGTACTGCCGTGTGTCATAAGTGTCTGTGTCCACCAAAGATATCCGTCTTTCCGGGGATATGAGTCAGAAAGAAGGCGTTGTGTCAGTATCCGGGCTGCTTTTATCGGATCAGGATGACCGGACAAGTTGCTGAGAACGACGTTGTTGTTTGTCCTGTTTCACTCGGACGCAAGAGATTGGATGAATTGACTTTCAAAATGTGGCTTTTCTGCAACAGGCTATTACGGCGGGGTTGAGCAGAAAAACCGCTCTATATTATAGCGGCTGTTGAAGGCAGTAAGTCACGGTTATGGCCGGTCTGCATACCGGTTCTGACCCGTGCAGGTGGGTTATGACCTTTCCGCAGAGCTGGACCCTTGTGAATTCTGGTGTTTTTCCTGCGGATTTTATCTATTATTTCCCGCTTATTTCAAACAGGCCGGTGTTTTTGTCCGGTTCAGGAGCGAATGACTGATGGCAGTACCTTTGATGCAGGCTGTCCGGGTAGGCGGCTATGTTGTAAAACAGCACCTGACCGGTCGGAAACGCTACCCGCTGGTTCTGATGCTGGAGCCGCTATTTCGCTGTAATCTGGCCTGTGCCGGCTGTGGCAAGATCGATTATCCCGCAGCCATTCTTAACCAGCGCCTGAGCTTGCAGGAATGTCTGGATGCGGATGCCGAGGCAAATGCTCCGGTCATCGCCATCGCCGGTGGTGAGCCCCTGCTTCACAAAGAGATGCCGGACATCGTGCGTGCGCTGATTGCACGTAAGAAATATGTCTATCTCTGCACAAATGCCCTGCTTCTGGAAAAGAAGCTGGATGATTACGAGCCGAATCACTTTTTCTCATGGGACGTTCACCTTGATGGTGACATGGAGATGCACGACGCATCCGTCTGTCAGGAAGGTGTTTACGAACGTGCAGTCGCTGCGATCCGCAAGGCGAAAGCGCGCGGTTTCCGTGTTTCCATCAACTGCACATTGTTTGATGGCGCCGATCCGAAGCGTGTTGCTGCGTTCTTCGATGAAGTCATGGCCCTTGGTGTCGATGGCATCATGACGGCTCCCGGCTATGCTTACGAGCGTGCACCGGATCAGGAGCACTTCCTGAATCGCCAGAAGACGAAAACCCTGTTCCGTGACATTTTCCGTCTGGGCAAAGGTCACAAGTGGCGCTTTACGCAGTCACCCCTGTTCCTGAACTTCCTGGCGGGTAACGAGACCTATCATTGCACACCATGGGGCAAGCCGCTGCGTACGGTCTTTGGCTGGCAGCGTCCGTGTTATCTGCTTGGTGAAGGTTATGCGAAAACCTTTGACGAGCTGATGAGCGACACAAAGTGGGATGATTACGGCACCGGCAATTATGAAAAATGCGCCGACTGCATGGTTCACTCCGGATATGAAGCAACAGCGGTCATGGATGCGGTGCGTCGCCCATGGCATATCGCCAAGGTCGCGTTGTTCGGACCAGAGACTGAAAAGCCGATGGCTCCGGAAATCTCGCTGGCGAACCAGCGTCCTGCCCAATATGTCTATACCGAGCAGGTTGATGAGCAGATGGCTCAGATTTCTGCACGCAAAAAGCCGGCAAAGCCGCCTCGGGTGACTGTTGTTCGGGAAGCTCCTGAAACCGCTGATGCGGCTGACTGAGTTTCAGTGATCTGGTGACAGACAGGAAGACGGAGCCTTATGGGCTCCGTTTTTTTATATCATGCTATCGCAGGCCCTCTGAACTGTGTCGAAGCCCGAGCTCTCTCCACAGGCGTCATTAGGGTAGCTTGTCATTTGGGACGTTTTGGGTGGATGAAGTGCTGTCGGTCGCGTATGCATCTGACATTCATGCACAGGCAGCCCATCTGGCGGAATAAGTTGTCGCTTTTGCTTCGTGCGTGCAGAACGGTTCTGTCCGGGACCGATTTCTGTCCCTTCCTTCTCCGGCTGCGGAACACATGACTTATCCGGTTCTGATTATCTTCCTGCTGATTCTCCTCAATGCGCTCTTTGCGATGGGAGAAATGGCTCTGATTTCGGTGCGGCGTGTCCGGTTGGTCAGTTTGCAGGAGCAGGGGGTTTCCGGAGCAGGGCGGGCGCTGAAACTGGCGGATGATCCGCAGAGTTTTCTGCCAACAGTTCAGATCGGCATGACTCTGGTGTCGATTCTTGAGGGAACATTTGGCGGTGTCCAGATCGAGGCGGCTCTGACACCACGTCTTGAGGCGATTCCGGCATTACGTCCTTTTGCGGATCATCTGTCGATGATTCTGGTCGTTGTGACGATCACGGCATTGATGCTTGTGATGGGAGAGCTGGTGCCCAAACAGCTTGCCTTGAGACATCCGGAAAGAATCGCAGCCCGTCTCGCACTGCCGTTGGAACTGATGGCAGCAGCGGCACGTCCCTGCGTCTGGTTGTTGCGTCTTTCATCCGACATGATTTTGCGCACCATGGGTGTGCGTCCGGCAGCACGCGATACTTTGACGGAAGAAGAATTGCGGGCGGTTTTGGTGGAAGGCGCGCAATCAGGGGTTCTGGAGCATGAAGAGCGGACGATGATCGAGCGTCTGCTCCGTCTTGCGGACAGACCCGTCAGGGCGATCATGACGCCACGCAATGAACTGCTTTGGGTTGAGCGTCATTCGGGGCGGGAGGCATTGATCCAGACGCTGAAACATTCGGTTTTTTCACGTCTGGTTGTCTGTGAAGGAGGGGTCGACAATCCTGTTGGCGTTATTCTTGCCAGAGATATGCTGGATCGCCTTCTGGACGGGATGCCGGTTTCGATTGAAGCGGGGATGCGTCGACCGGTTGTGGTGCCGGATACGATTTCAGCTTTGGACATGTTGGAAAGGATGCGCTCCATTCCTCTGGGCATAGCTCTGGTTGTGGATGAATACGGATCTTTTGAAGGAATTGTCACAGCCTCCGATCTGTTTGATGCGATCGTTGGCGAAGTATCGGAACATGGCCATCCGACTGAGCCACATATCAAACAGGATGATGTTCTGATTCTGGAAGGCTCCGAATCAGCAGACGAGATCAAGGATCGTCTTGCGCTTGGAAGCCTGCCTGCGGAAGGTGATTATCATACTGTCGGCGGACTGATTCTGGCATTGCTTCGGCGCGTGCCGTCTGTCGGAGACAAGGTTGTTTTCGCAGGCTGGTTGTTTGAAGTGCTCGAAATGGAAGGGCGGCGTGTCATACGTGTACGTGCCAGCCGTCAGGCCGTGGCGAACAACTGAAAGACATGAGAGGCCTGCGGAACCGGATTCTGTTGCAGGCCTTATATTGTGGGTTTTTTTTACGAGAAATTGGGCCGGAAGCCGAAAACCTTCCCATAAAATTCCAGTTCAAGAACCATTGCCTGTTTCAGCGTTTCTGCGGAACGGAAGCCATGTCCTTCTCCGGGGAATTCATGGAGTGGTGCGATATTACCATTTCTGCGTAGGATTTCAGACATTGTTTGTGCTTGTGATGGCGGCACGACTTTGTCTTCCAGCCCTTGAAGGAACAGCACTGGAGCTTTGATTCTGTCGGCCAGAGAAAGAGGCGAGCGTTCGAGGTAAACAGCCTCCCCCTCGGGCCAGGGCGCGATCAGGCGGTCTGTGTAGCGGGATTCGAATTTATGGGTTTCAGCAGCAAGGGCGCGTAGATCGGTGACGCCATAAAGGCTGGTGCCTGCAGCGAAAATCCGACTCGTCGCCAGAGTATTCAGAACGGTCAGTCCTCCTGCGCTGGAGCCCCGAATGGCGATTCTGTTCGGATCGACCAGTTCCCGTCGAAGCACTTCTTTCGTGGCGTCAATGCAGTCTGCGACATCGGTCAGTCCCCACCGTCCTTCCAGACGTTTTCTCCATGCACGACCGAAGCCTGTGGAGCCGCCGTAATTGACGTCGAGAACGGCGAAGCCACGGCTTGTCCACCACTGGACCTTGAAGGAAAAAGCGGCACTGGCGCGTGCGGTTGGTCCGCCATGGACCATGACAATCAGGGGAGGTTTTTCGCCGTCAGGAATCGCCGCATGTGATGATACCGGGGCGTAGAACAGGGCGTGTCCTGTTGCGCCATCTTCTGTTGGAAAATGAAGATGCTGCGCCAGAGATATGTCATCGCGGGAATAAGGGAGAGCTGTGGACATCCGAATGATTTCGGATGCCTGGTCAGGCTTCCCGATGACGATTGCGGCTGGTGAATCCGGGGGCGCATCCAGCCAGGCATATTCAGGGCCGTCGGATGTCATTTTCAGGAGTTCGGGAGATTGTTCGGGTGCGCCCATCCGGACGGGAGTGACTGTGCCATCCGGTGCGATAAGAATTGTGGCGTCCTGACCGTCTGAGACGGTGAGGGCGAGCAGATTTCCATCGGGCAGGCAGGTGAAGCTGCGTTGTCCGAAAACCCATGGGGGTTGTCCGGTCTCTGTGCCTTCCTTGCCAAGCGGGATTCGTTTGCCGGAGGGCAGGAGAAAACGTTCTGGCGCCCACCAGCCGCTGCGATCTGAAATGGCGATCAGTGTTTTGTCATTTTCCCAGCAGGGTTCGATGAGCGACTCTGCTCCATTTTTCCCTGCAAGGCACTGTTGTTCGATCAGCCGGATCTGGTTTCCGGCGTCATCCCGGACAATGCGTGCGATATATAGACATGTTGCATCCCACGGCATGTCCGGATGCGACCATTCGATCCAGGCGAGAAAGTTGCCGTCTGGAGAAAAAGAAGGCGCGGCATAGAAATCAGCACCTTCGGCAAGGTGAAGTGGCTCTGTGCCATCAAGGGAGAAACAGCTCAGACGTGCTGTTGGTTCTCCCTCCGCAGAGTGATCCTCTTCAACGGCGATGATATGCCGCCCGTCGGGCGAGAATGCGAAATCGGCATAACGCTGGTGCGGTGTTGAAGGCAGGCAACGGAATTCAGTATCATTGGCAGCACGAAACCAGATAGCGTTGTCGGTCCTGTCAGAAAATACAATATTTCCGTTTCTGATGGCCCACGCTCCGCCACCATATTCATGCACGCGGGTCGTGACGTCGCGGGAAGGGGGAGTCAGGTCCGTGATCTGTCCATCCGGGCTGCGTCTGACAAGAACGGAGCGTCCCTTTTCGGAAGGGCGACGTTCCAGCCAGTAGACACATTCTCCGTCTGTCCTGAGCATGGAAAGGCGGATATTTCCGGCGGAAGCCAGTTCGGGAGTGACGGGAGAGGGCCAGGAGCCGCAGGGAAGTTTCGGGGGCACGGGTGCGTTCTCCTGAAAACGAGGGTAATGAGCGCGGCAGGATAACCCCGGTGTGCGTGATGGTCACCCGGCGCATTGAGACGTCCGATGGGAGATGCTTCTCCTGTAATGCGGGCACAGGGTGGGAGCATTCTTTCTGTTACACTATCTGGATACACTCTTTTCGCATTATGGATACGGAGTGATCGGGGCGGTGGTCATGCTCGAGAGTATGGGGCTGCCGCTGCCTGCTGAAAGCATGATCATTACCGCAGCGCTTTACTGCGCCCGGACACATCATCTCGATGTGAAATGGGTGGCCGTTTCGGCGGTGAGTGGTGCGATCATGGGGGATAATTTCGGCTATCTGATCGGTCATTTTCTGGGAATACGTCTTCTGCGCCGTTATGGCGGACGGGTTGGTCTGACGCCGGAAAGATTGCTGCTTGGAAATTATCTGTTCCGGCGCAAAGGCGGCATGGTCGTCTTTTTTGGTCGCTTCGTAGCCATTCTGCGTGTGTTCGTCGCACTACTGGCGGGTGCTGCCCGTATGCCGTGGCATACGTTCCTTATCTATAACGCATTGGGTGGCGCCGCCTGGGCGGGTGGATATACGCTTGGGGCCTATTATCTGGGGAATGAGGTCCTGCACCTTACCGGACCTCTGGCGATTGCTGCTGCATGTGTGGGAGGGTTGTTCATGCTTCTGGCGTTTCTCTTCCTGAAAAAAAATGAACGGCGTCTGATCAAGGAAGCGATGACGGCGGCCAGAGCGACAGAAACAAGCGGAGAGCATGAGCATGTGCCAGCAGGAAGCAGCCAGCCATAAAGCGTTGAAGAAAGCCTCTCTGGCCGTTGTGACCGGAGGTAGTGGCGGCCTTGGGTTTGCGACGGCATGTGGCCTGCTGAAAGCCGGACATTCTGTCATTCTTGCCGTGCGTTCTTCTGAAAAGGGCGCGGCAGCCTGTGAAGCGCTCAGGGCTCAGGTGCCTGGATGTGTGGTTGAGGCACTGTCTCTGGATCTTGCTTCCCTGCGATCTGTTCGGGCTTTTGCACACAAGATGCTGGAACGTGGGACAGCTATCGATATCCTGATTTGCAATGCCGGTGTGATGGCGCCTTTACAGCGACAGGAGACCGAAGATGGTGCCGAGCTTCAGTTTGGCGTGAATCATCTTGGGCATTTCGCGCTGGTTCATGCGCTGAAACCGCTTCTTTGCGCGGCTGAGCAGGGCGGTGTGGTCGTGTCGGTCGCCAGTCTGGCGGCATGGCGTGGCAGGATCCGGTTTGATGATCTGAGAGCAACAGCGCGTTACTCTCCTTTTTCTGTTTATGCGGCCAGTAAGTTGGCAAATCTTATGTTTGCCTTTGAATTTGCGCGGCGTGTGCGTGAAAGCGGGGACAATATTCATGTGCGGGCGGCGCATCCCGGATGGGCGCGGACCCAGATCGTGAATAACGGTCCAGGCAAAGGATTGGCCGCATTTCTGCGCATTCCGGGAGAGCTCGGGCAAAAGCTGGTTTTCCGTTTATATGGACAGAGTGCGGAGCAAGGGGCCGCACCGCTTTTATATGCGGCGTTGTCGCCGGAAGCGGTCGATGGTGGTTATTATGGACCGGGAGCCCCTGGCGAGCGTCGTGGTTCTCCTGCGTTGGCTGCAATTCCTCCGCAGGCGCGCGATGAAAAGGTTGCCCGTCATCTGTGGGAAGTTTCAGAGCGTCTGACAGGTATTTGCGGGTAGTCCGGGCTTTTTGTTACGCTCACCCTGTTTTGCAGAGCAAAGACTTGCCTGAGTTGATGATATATTTCATGTCAGATGCGGAACTATGCATCTGCGATCGGGAGAATTCGAGAGATGGACGTAAGAGCAGCGGTTGCTTTTCAGGCGGGGAAACCGCTGGAAATCGAAACGGTTCAGCTGGAGGGCCCTCGTGAAGGAGAGGTTCTGGTTGAAATCAAGGCGACCGGTCTTTGCCATACAGACAAGTTCACCCTGTCTGGAGCCGACCCGGAAGGGCTTTTTCCTGCCATTCTCGGCCATGAAGGTGCGGGCATCGTGCGTGAGGTCGGTGCAGGTGTAAAAAGCCTGAAGCCAGGCGATCATGTCATTCCGCTTTACACGCCGGAATGTCGCGAATGTAAATCATGCCTGTCACGCAAGACCAATTTGTGCACGGCGATCCGTTCGACGCAGGGCAAGGGATTGATGCCTGACGGAACCAGCCGCTTTTCTTTCAAGGGCCAGCCGATCCATCACTATATGGGCTGTTCCACTTTCGCCAATTATACGGTTCTGCCGGAAATTGCTCTTGCGAAAATCCGTTCCGACGCCCCGTTTGACAAGGTCTGCTATATTGGATGCGGCGTGACGACCGGCATTGGCGCCGTTCTTTTCACAGCCAAAGTCGAGCCCGGATCGACCGTCGTCGTCTTTGGGCTGGGTGGTATCGGTCTGAACGTCATTCAGGGCGCGAAGATGGTAGGTGCTGACATGATTGTCGGCGTTGATATCAATCCGGAACGTGAAGCGATTGGTCGCAAATTTGGCATGACACATTTCGTCAATCCGAAGGATCTGGGCGAGAATGGTGATGTTGTTGGACATCTGGTTGAATTGACGGGTGGCGGCGCGGATTACACCTTCGAGTGCGTCGGGAATCCGACATTGATGCGTCAGGCTCTGGAATGTTCGCATCGGGGATGGGGTGTTTCCACGGTCATTGGCGTTGCCGGAGCCGGTCAGGAGATCAGCACCCGTCCATTCCAGCTGGTGACCGGACGTCGCTGGATCGGTTCTGCGTTTGGTGGAGCCAGAGGGCGAACCGATGTGCCGAAGATTGTCGACTGGTATATGGAAAACCGGGTCAATATTGACGATCTGATCACGCATAAACTGCCGCTTGAACAGATCAATGAAGGCTTTGACATGATGGCGACGGGCGAGAGCATCCGTACGGTTGTCGAGTTCTGAGTTTCGGGCGGATGTGGGGAAGGGTGGTTCTGTGCTCTTCCCCGCACCGCTTTTATGCGCCTGTGCGGTCTTGTCAGGCGGTGCTGCGTGGCCCATGTGGAAGGTACAGTTTGAAACAGTACTTCGAATGTGCGGATTGAGCACAGGGTCATTCAGGAGAGTTTAGTGATGTTTATTGAGACTGAAGGCACACCGAATCCGGCCACACTGAAATTTCTGCCGGGTCGTGATGTGACCGGCAGTCAGGGAACGATTGATTTTATCAGTCCTGATTCCGCTGCTGGCCGTTCGCCGCTGGCAGAAGTCCTGTTTGAAGTGGCTGGCGTTTCCCGCGTGTTCATGGGTAGTGATTTTGTTTCCGTGACAAAGACGGAAGAGGCTGACTGGGCGGAGCTGAAGCCTGCAATTCTGGCTGTTCTGGTCGATCATTTCGTTGCCGGTCGCCCTTGTGTCGAGAGCAATCAGGATCTGATCGAGGATCCTATTCTTCCCGAAGATGAAGAAATAGTGAAGCAGATCAGGGAACTGCTGGACACACGTGTGCGTCCCGCTGTTGCCGGAGATGGCGGGGACATCGTATTCCGTGGATATCGGGATGGTGTCGTCCGTCTGACGATGCAGGGCGCCTGTTCGGGATGCCCTTCATCGGGTGCGACATTGAAGCATGGTGTTGAAAACATGCTGCGGCACTATATTCCCGAGATTGTTTCTGTAGAGCAGGTGATGCTCTGATTTTTCAACTGAAGACCCGGTTGTATCCTTCGTAGGGGGACAGCCGGAGCTGTCTGCGGCGCGGGGGGATGTTTTTGCGCGATGTCCCTGTTCCGTCGACCGATCGTTACAGGACGTAAGTATGCCGGTTGATGAACACGCTCTGGATTGCCTGTTTCGTGAGGCTCGGACTCCAGTAAAATGGCGAACGGACAAGACGGTTCCGGAGGAACTCTTCCGTGTTCTCTATGATCTGGCAAAACTGGGTCCGACGTCGGGCAACTGCTCTCCCGCACGTTTCGTGTTTCTTGCTTCTGAAGACGCAAAAGCGCGGCTGAAGCCTGCATTGTCGGCGGGAAATATTGAAAAGGTGATGACGGCCCCTGTCGTGGTCGTTGTTGCTCAGGACCCAATGTTTTTTGAAAATTTTGATCGTCTGAATGCGGAGGCAGACCTGCGGTCGTGGTTTGCATCTGATGTTGGACTGTCGGAAGAAACGGCAAGCCGGAACAGCACCCTGACGGGCGCATATTTCCTGATGGCCGCACGTGCCCTTGGGCTTGATGTTCTTCCCATGTCCGGCTTCGATCAGGCGATGGTGGAAGACACATTTCTTGCTGCCGAAGGCTGGCGGGCAAATTTCCTTTTGTGTCTTGGCTATGCTGACCACGAAGCAGAACCTGCACGTGCTGCCCGTCTGCCATTCGCTGAAGTATGCCGGGTTTTGTAAGCACGCATGTCTGAGAAAACTGATCGCAATATGCTGCCAACCACCATTCTTGTGTTGGACGCCGCGCCAGCAGGTGGAGCGGTCAGGGCACGCGCCTCCTTGCTGACGCTCGTTGGAGCAGATGTTGAATGGCATGCAGATCGTGAAGAGACCGGACATGAGGGAATTTCGCGTCTGCCTTTGATCGCTGCGGAATGTCTGCGGACAGAAGAGGGACAGCGCATTCGCGCAGGACGCGGACTGATTGCTGTAGTGACGGGGCCGGGATCGTTTACGGGTCTGCGCACGGCCTGCGCTCTGGCAGAAGGGCTTGGACTTGGAACAGGATGCCCGGTTGCGGGCGTTTCTCGCGGGCAAGCTCTGGGCAGCAGGCTTTCTGCGCGTCTGCGGGATGAGAATCTTGCCGGCTGGCTCTGGTTCGGTCAGGCGCGTCGCGGTCGCTGGTTCATGGAAGGTGCTACGACAGATGGCGTGAAGCTGCCTGTCAGAGCCGTTGAAATCGAGGGGTGGGTGCCGCCTTCCGGGCAATGGCTTCTTGCTGGTGATGCAGCTCATGAAGCTGTCGAACAGATGAATGGCGCAGTTTGCCTTTCAGATGCGATTGAAGCGAAACCGGAAGAAATTGCGAGAGTCGCTCTTGCACATTTGCTGGCGGATGATCTGCCCCGTCCTGTTTTGCCGCTTTATGTTGATCCGCCAGAGGCCAAGCTGCCCGCTGCCGGATTGCGTCCTGCTCCTGTATGACTGTCCGATGAGCATTTCTGTAAGACAGGTGCCTTCAGATCCGGTTGCTGCGCCATTACTGGCATTTCTTCACGCAGACATGTTCCCGATCCCGGAACAGTGGGATGCCGAGTCATTTGCCAGTCTATTGTCTGGACATGGAATTCGGCTTTGGGTGGCGGAGCGTTCGGGAGAAGACGTCGTCGGGTTTCTGCTGGCGCGTGAAGTCGTTGATGAAGCCGAGATTCTGACGTTTGGCGTCATTCCGGACATGCGACGACATGGGGTGGGCCGCATGCTTCTTGATGCATTCGTCCGTGACCTGCGTCAGCAGGGCGTCACACAGCTTTTTCTTGAGGTCGCTGTTACAAATGGGCCAGCTTGCGGTCTTTATGAACAGGTTGGATTCAGCCGGGCTGGATACCGGAAGAATTATTATCCCGATGGTGGAGATGCGCTTGTAATGACGGCTTCGCTGAGCGGGTAGAATTGATCAGGAAGCCGGTTTTGTTGCCGATTTGTCTTCCTGCTCTTCTTCAGTCTGGTGTGATCTGACAATGCCGCTGGCTTCTGCTGGCTGTGGTGCTGTCGCAGGGGAGTAGAAACCTGAGACGCCGATACCTGATTGTTCTACGTTCCGCATGCTTGGTTCCGGTTGCCTCACACAACCCCGGACGATTGGTTCGCACACGCCATCTGTTCCGATTTCCAGATCAGTATCTCCGGCGAAATGCAGGTCACTCACGCGGTGTTTATAAATTCGGAAAATTGCAGTGCATTCGCTGCCCTGACCTGCGAATGACAATGTGCCCAGTCCCAGCGGATTGATGCTGAATGCTCCGGTTGCCTTGGGTTTATAGGCATATTGCAGCACGGATGTATCGTCGTTGAGTGCCTGCTTTTTGTCAGGAATGCCTGCACAGGCCTGCAGATCTTCTTCTGTCATTCCGATCATGCTGATCTGGGCTTTATGGGCACGGCGGGATTCAGGGTATCCGCACGCGGCAAGAATGAGTGGCAGGCAGAGAATTAAAGATCGGTTCGGCATCACCTCCCCACCTTATGGGAAGGTGAGGAGGAGGTAAAACCGTTACGGCCATATTATTCGGATAAAAACGGAATGGAAGGATGTTCAGGCCTCTGATTCTGCCTGAAGCGACTTCAGGCAATGATGGCGTCTTGCCTCCATCTGCAAGGGCATGGGGCTGGAAAGTTTTATCAGGCTGCGTTCTCTCCATTCCGGTTTTTTTTGTGCTGGGGAGCAGATATAGCGCAGGCCGCTGCTTTCCATTTCCGGTGGCAGGGCGGCCAGGGTTGCTTCCGGATTGATCGGAAGAGCGTGGCTGAGTGCGGACATCATGCTTTTGAGCGTTGAGGGATCGGAATAAGGCAGCAGCGCGGGAAGCAATTTTTCCCAGTTGCCCCATCCTGCGGCGACAGCGCGCCGGACGCGTGGCCATTCATGGTTGCGGGACAGCATGAGTGCCGTCACCCGTCCGCCGTGATGGTGAATGGCGTGTTCGACATCGGCGGCGCGAATGAATTGGGCTTCAGCCGGTTTCTGTGCGGAGGCCGTCGTCGCAAACAGTCCACAAAGCATGCTGATGCCAGCCAGGACGGCGCATAATGTGTTTCGGTTGCGGGAAATGCCCGGTCGTCCTATATCGCGACCTTTCGGATGCAGGTAGCCTTCAAGGCTGACAGCGCGACACACATGGGTTGCAGCATTCTGTCCGGATTTTGATCCGGTTTCTGTTTTTTTGGGAGTCGCACTTATGAGCACGATGTCCACCTCTGAGATTACTCGTCTTCAGACCTGCCTTCGCCGCCTTCTGGGTTCCAAGGGATTGACGGTCAATGCACCGCCGCGTGCTGGTCTTTCAGTCGAAATTGCAGTGAATGATGAAGTGATTGGCACAGTCCACAAGGATGAAGATGAAGGTGAAACCTCCTACATCCTGAACATTGTTGTCCTTGAAGAAGACCTTCCTCCGGCCTGAAGAACGGGAGGCTCCCTGCTGATATATGCGGGGAGCGACATTGAAGCCCCTTTCAGGCCGCCTTTCTGCTCGCCGGATTTGCGTTGGCAATGACTGGTCGGCTGACAGGAAGATCGACACGGGTGAGTTTCCAGCGCCAACCCTCGATTTTCAGCTGAATGCCCAAGGGTGACTCATTCTGATGTCCGGGCAGCACAATTTTTGCCTCAAACACATCAGGACGTGTGAAACGTCCGGTCGCATGTTCGACAACCTGCACCAGGGCCCTGCCATCGAGCTGCTTTCCTATTGCGCCCGGCGGCATGATTTCAGCAATAACCTTCGACAGATTTGCTTGCGTGACGCGGGTGTCTATCGCATTTGAGACGACGTTTGTCGCAAAGGACTGACCGAAATCCGGGAGCTCATCCGGCTCGGGTGAATGCAGTTCAAGGCCTGCGATAATCTGCTCCTTTAGGCAATTATCCAGAGAACTCCAGTTGATGGCGCGACCAAGCGTGGGCATGTCGTTGTTTTGCAACGCGGATGCGATGGTCCATAGGGTCATGAACGGAGAAGCAATGAAAAAAGCTGCGGAGCAAATGATTGCGACAATGCAGAGGCGTTGTGCCTGACGTTGCGCCGTGGTTGTTTCCCGGATTGTAGACAGGTCGGTGAAGCTGGTGAGCGCAGTTGGCATCTTACACTTTCCTCCCGGTGTTTTTGTTTTTCTGGGCCCCAATCTAACACATGCATGTCAGACATGCATCTTTTTCCGCACTGGTCAGGATGAAAAGTCAGAGAGATCAGAAAAGTGATTTAAAATCATCCGGTTGAGAACGGACTCAGTTTCGTGTTTCTTTTATTTATATTCCGTAGATCAGATATATCAGGAAAGAAGTTCTGCCGTGGAGTTTACTGAAGAGCAAATCCAGAGATATTCGCGCCATATCCTTCTTCCTGAAGTCGGTGGAGCGGGGCAGATCAGGCTGCGTCACTCTTCGGTCCTGCTGATCGGAGCCGGAGGACTGGGCTCTCCTGTCGCTCTTTATCTTGCGGCGGCAGGGGTTGGACGGATCGGGATCATTGATAATGACCGGGTGGAGCTTTCCAATCTTCAGCGGCAGGTTGTGCATGGAACGGCAGATATTGGTGATCTGAAAGTTCGATCCGCGGCGCATACTTTAACGGCTCTTAATCCGGACATTCATATCGAAACACATGAGTTGCGTCTGGACCGGTCGGAGCAGGCAGAAAAGCTGATTGCGAATTATGATCTTGTCTGTGACGGAAGCGATAATTTTGGAACCCGTTATCTTGTGAACGATGCCTGTGTTGCGCTTGGGAAAACGCTTGTGTCTGCTGCTGTCCAGAGATTTGAAGGGCAGCTTATGACGTGGAAGCCGGGTTGCGCCTGCGCCTGTTACCGTTGCCTGTTTCCGGAACAGGGGCAGATGGAAGAAGGTATGAGCTGCTCCGAAGCGGGGGTGTTTGGGGCCGTGACGGGTGTGATGGGAACATTGCAGGCGACCGAAGCGTTGAAGGAACTGCTCGGGATTGGAGACAGCATGGCTGGACGATTGATGATGTGGGATGCTCTGGCAATGAGGTTCAACATGATCCGGACGCATCCTGATCCGACCTGTCAGGCGTGTGGTGGTGCTGCTGCTAAGGGCTGAATGTTTCGTTCGTGTACGAGATCATGAATATCTTTTTTTTGAAGCCCCTTGCTCATCGTGACGGGGGTTGGCACGGATGGAACATGACAACATCCCGCTTCATGGCTTTTTCCGCTTTTCTGTTGCTTGCACCCGGTGTGGCTGCAGCGGCGCGGACGACGACGCACAGCAAGGCGTCTCATGACAGCCAGCACAAGACACCTTCTCACGCCAAGAGCGTGAAGCCAGCATCGGGTAAAAACACCCATAAGCCTGCTGGCAAAAAGCTTTCGGCTTCGCATGCAGAAGCGAAGCATAAGGCCGCACCTCATCCGTCAGTTTCAACGGCCAGGTCTTCACATCCGCACAAACCTGTGACGGTCAAGCATCATGCGGTTGCGGCGGCTGCTGTGGCTGCGGGGGCAGCAGCCGCGACAGCTGCTGCGGCAGAAGAAAACCAGACGCCACTGGTCCCGGCCCCAGCGCCTGAACGCGATCTTTCCAGCGGTTCAAGCACGGGTTTGCCATTGCCACGTTATGCTGCATTCCGCTCCGATCTGGTGAATGTCCGTGTCGGGCCGGGAATGAGGTATCCGATTGACTGGTCCTATCATCGTCGTGGTCTGCCAGTGAAAATTGAACGGGAGTTCGATGTCTGGCGTCTGGTGGAAGATAGCGATGGTGTGAAGGGATGGGTGCATCAGGCCGTGTTGAGTGGTGTCCGGGATTTTGTGATTCCATCCCCTGCGGGGACAAATGCGGTCGCAGAAACAGTTTCTGATTCTGACGAAAAATCGGTCGGACATATGCAGCCGCGTTTGATCGGCAGGATCACGACACAGGCAGATCTATCACGCTATCCCAATGCTGTGTTGATGCATTCGGACGGAGGCGATGATGCCTCGGTTGTCGCGGTGCTTTTGCCGGGGACAGTCGGGACCGTGAAGCTTTGTTCCGCAGGAGCCGCATGGTGCAAGGTTTCGGTGCATGGCTATGATGGCTGGATCGAGCGTCGGAAAATATGGGGCGTAACACCGGACGAAGCCTTGCCCACGCGCTGAAACCAGACGTTGTTACGGGAGACGCCCCGGGGAGTTGGAGCCGATGTCTGAAACTGTATGCAGAACAAAGATTGTCGCCACATTAGGTCCGGCTTCATCAGATATCGTCACCATTAAAGCGCTGCTTGAAGCCGGAGCCGACGTTTTCCGGTTCAATTTCTCTCATGGATCGCATGAGGAACATGCCAGACGCTTTCATAACGTTCGGGAAGCCGCGCTGGCACTTGGGCGCCCAGTCGGCATCATGGCCGATCTTCAGGGGCCGAAATTGCGGGTTGGCAGATTTTCCGAGGGGAAGGTGCTGTTAAAAGCCGGGCAGCAGTTTCGGCTGGATCTGGATGACGCTTCGGGTGATGCCTCGCGCGTATGTTTGCCTCATGCGGTCATCATGAAAGCTGCCCGACTGGGCATGAAACTTCTGCTTGATGATGGTCGTCTGACCCTTCAGGTTATGGATGTCGGCGGGCATTTTCTTCAAACGCAGGTGATCGTCGGTGGTGTGCTGAGCGACCATAAGGGCGTCAATGTTCCCGATGTAATTCTGCCCATTCCTGCCTTGACGGACAAGGATCGCGAAGATCTTCGTTTTGCCCTTGGATTGGGGATGGATTTCGTTGCGTTGTCATTCGTGCAGCGCCCGGAAGATGTGGAGGAACTGCGTGGTCTGGTTGGAGATCAGGCCTGGATTGTGTCGAAGATCGAGAAACCGCAGGCTCTGGAATGTCTGGAAGAGATCATCAGGGTTTCTGATGCCGTTATGGTCGCGCGGGGCGATCTGGGCGTTGAACTTCCCCCGGAGCGCGTGCCTCTGGAACAGAAGCGGATGGTGCGTCTGTGCCGGAAGTTGGGAAAACCGGTAATCGTTGCGACGCAGATGCTTGAAAGCATGGTGTCTGCCCCCGTGCCGACAAGAGCAGAAGCATCGGATGTAGCGACGGCGGTATTTGAGGGCGTTGATGCTGTCATGCTTTCGGCAGAAACAGCCGCAGGGCAATATCCGGTGCAGGCCGTGACGATCATGAACCGCATTGCTGCTCAGGTTGAGGCTGACACGGGATGGGGTGCGCTGATGGCGGCATCCCGCCCCAAGGTGGAAGCGCATGTTGAGGATGCGATTGCCGAGGCTGCCAGTCATGTTGCGGCGTCGATCGGCGCGGCTGCCATCGTTGCGTTCACGTCTTCCGGGCCAACGGTTTTACGTGTTGCACGCGAACGTCCATTTGCGCCGGTTTTGGGGGTTGCGCTATCAGATGAGACGGCCCGGAGGCTGACGCTGGTCTGGGGTGTGCAGCCATTTACGGGTGGTTATATGCCTGAAGAAACATCGACCGAGCGTGTTGTTCAGGAAGCGATCGTCATTTCCGGGCAAAGCGGATATGTCACCCGCAAAGATCATGTGGTGGTGGTTGCAGGGCTTCCATTCGGGATCAGCGGTTCGACGAATACTTTGAGAGTGGTGGAAATTCCGGGCTGATTGCGGGTGTTTCTGCAGGGTGTGGTTGTTGGGATAGACTGGCGAAAATGACAAATAAACGACGTTATTTCGGTACGGATGGGATCCGTGGAACTGCCAACACCATGCCGATGACGGTTGATATCGCGCAGAAGCTTGGTCAGGCTGCGGGATTGCATTTTCGTCGCGGAACGCATCGAAACCGTGTCCTTCTGGGCAAGGACACGCGTCTTTCCGGATATATGATTGAAAGCGCTCTGGTTTCCGGCTTCCTGTCCGCCGGAATGGATGTGACTTTTGTCGGGCCTCTTCCAACACCGGCGATTGCGATGCTGACGCGTTCGTTGCGTGCTGATCTTGGGGTGATGATTTCAGCTTCACATAATCCATTTGGCGATAACGGAATAAAACTGTTCGGGCCGGATGGTTTCAAGCTTTCGGATCAGACGGAAGCGGCGATTGAAGATCTGATGGATGCGGATCTGTCAGCCCGCCTTGCAGCACCTGAAGAAATCGGACGCGCCTCTCGTCTGAATGATGCTGCGGGACGTTATATCGAGCAGGTGAAAGCATCTTTCCCGAGAGGATGTCGTCTGGACGGGATGAAGATTGTGATCGATTGCGCCCATGGGGCGGCTTATCGCGTTGCGCCGACGGCCTTGTGGGAACTGGGTGCCGAGGTTATCCGCATTGGCTGCGATCCGAATGGTGTGAACATCAACGAAGGCTGCGGCTCCACGCATCCTGAAGCGTTGTGCGCGGCAGTGGTCGAGCATGGAGCGGATATTGGCATCGCATTGGATGGCGATGCAGATCGTATGCTGCTTGTTGATGAAACGGGACATCTGATTGATGGCGACCAGATCCTTGGACTTGTCGCGCGGTCATGGGCGAAGGCAAAGCGTCTGACGACATCATCTGTTGTTGCAACAGTCATGTCCAACATGGGTTTGGAACGCTTCCTCCAGGCCAATGGGATGGAGTTGGTCAGGACTGCTGTTGGCGATCGTTATGTCGTGGAGAAAATGCGCGATCTGGGCAGCAACCTTGGTGGGGAACAGTCTGGCCATATTGTTCTTTCCGATTTTGGAACCACTGGAGATGGCCTGACGGCTGCCTTGCAGGTGCTTGCGGTTCTGACAGAGGAGAAACGTCCGGCAAGTGAAGTCTGTCGTGTGTTTCAACCTTTTCCGCAGCTTCTGAAAAATGTGCGCTATTCAGGAAAGAGCCCACTTTCGTGCCCGGATGTTCAGTCGGAGCGTGAGCGGATTGAACGAAAACTGGGGCAATCGGGGCGTCTGGTCTTGCGCGCCAGTGGCACGGAACCTTTGATCCGCGTGATGGTGGAAGCTGAGGATCAGGCTCTGGTGAATGCCACTGTTGATGAAATGTGCGCAGTGATTCTCGATGCCTGCGTGGCGGCCTGAGGAAATGCGTGGAAAGGTCCTGATTATCGCCGGCAGTGATTCCGGTGGCGGTGCGGGGATTCAGGCAGATATCAAGACCGTTACTGTTCTCGGTGGATTTGCGACGACGGCAATCAGTGCTCTGACGGTGCAGAATACGTTGGGAGTGAGCGATATCATGCCGGTTCCCGTATCTTTCGTGCGGGCACAGATGCGGTGCGTGCTGGAGGATATCGGCACGGATGCGTTCAAAAGTGGCATGTTGGATTCAGCGGAAATCATCTCCGGCGTTTCTGATGAAATTGCTTTTGGCAGGCAACGTAGTGGGCGGGATCTGCCGTTTGTGCTCGACCCTGTCATGGTTGCAAAAGGTGGTTCACGGCTTTTGCAGGCAGAAGCCGAAAATGCCCTGAAAGCTGAATTGATGCCTCTGGCGACGTTGATCACGCCGAATATTCCGGAGGCTGAAGTTCTGACGGACCGCAGGATTGCTTGTGTTGATGACATGGTCGGAGCAGGCAAACGGTTAAATGAACAGGGGGCGCATTCTGTGCTGGTGAAGGGAGGGCATCTGGAGGGTGATCTCCTGACCGATGTTCTCGTGACAGCTGATGGGCAGGTCCATTTTTTTTCGGACCAGAGAATTGAAACGCGTCACACTCATGGAACCGGGTGCACATTATCCAGTGCTATTGCCACTCTTCTGGCGCAAGGCATGCCGTTGGTGGAAGCTGTTCGTGTGTCACGTCTTTGTTTGCGACACGCTATTGATCGGGCTCCGGGGTTTGGTTCCGGGGCTGGACCGTTATGGCATCAGGCGCTTGTCGATGGTTTGCCTGTGAGCTGAGATTTTTTGCTGATTTTTCGGCAGCTATAGCGCGACAGAAGACAGGAAAAGAAATTTTTTGCATTTCAGACATGTTTTACTTCAGGAACTTATCCTGCCATGAATGCGTCATAAGCTGAATATCCAGACTTCGAGCAGAAGGTTGGAACACGTTTGTAGTGGCGACAGGCTGTGTTTGCCCGGAATGGGTTGATGCGGTTGGTCTGCGCCGCGCTGACACAGGATGAAGTTATGCGTCGTATCCCAGTTGTCGCAGCCCTTGCTGCTTTTACGTTCTCTGTTCCGTTTGCTGTTCCTGCCCACGCTGGAGTGAAGACAGCGATAGAAGCCTTTCGTGCTGACAGGGCTTTCAAGCATCTTTCGGCAGACGGTCGTCAGGCTATTCTCGATATTCTGCAAGCCCAGCAGATTCTTCAGAGTGGGAATACCGACAAGGTTATTCCGATGATTTATGATGCTCGGGATCGTCTGCTCGCGGCTGGAAAGGCAAGCGCGAAATTCAAGGCGGCAGAATCTGCACTGCAGAAAGTTCCGAACCATTCTCTGGATGCGGCTCATGCCCCGGTTGTCGGGGAAGTCGACTGGATTCCAGTTGGTGCAGAGTTCATTGTGACGGAAGAACTCACCGCCGACAAAAAATCCGCATTGGATACGGCCAATGCACAGTTGCGTCAGGGACAGACCAAGGAAGCCCTTCAGACCCTGCAAATTGTTGGTGGCAGTATAGATCTGATCTTCGGTGTCGCGCCTTTGGCTCCGACGCTGGGTGCGGTTAATCGTGCAGCAGTTTTCGCGGAAGGACGCGATCCGAAATCTGCGATGCAAGCTCTGACAGATGCGATCAACGGGATTGTGTTCGTATCTGATGACTATATAGCCACTGTTGTGCCTCTTCCGGCGGGCAAGTCTGCGAAATAAAGTTTTTTATTCTAAGGGTTTTTCTGAAACCGGCTGCATCATGTGCAGCCGGTTTTTTGTATTGATTTTCGCTGTTTCGTTTTTGAGTGATGGAAGCCGGACGTGCGAAGGCGCGAAAATGCGTTTCAGAATTTGAAGTCCTGTCGCTGAAAAGCCAGAAGGGCTTCTCCGTGTTTTTGCGGACGAAGTGTGAAACGGGGATAGCTGATGCGAATCACGATCGCGGATGTGCAGAATATGAAGCGTGCTGGCGAGAAGATTGCCATGCTGACGGCTTATGACGTGGCGTCGGCAATGATTGCGGAGCGTGCGGGCGTTCCAATGATTCTTGTCGGTGATTCTCTCGGGATGGTCATGCTTGGTCATGATACGACATTGCCCGTGACGCTGAACGACATGATACGCCATGCAGGTGCGGTGATGCGGGCCGGAGGGCGAGCTTTGGTCGTCGCAGATCTGCCGTTCCTGACTTATGCCACTATTGAGGATGCTGTGCCGGCGGTCCGCAGACTGATGCAGGAAGCGGGCGTGCATGCAGTCAAGCTTGAAGGCGGTCAGACGATCGTGCCGATTGTAAAGAAGCTGGTTGAGATGGGTGTGCCGGTCATGGGGCATCTGGGACTGACACCTCAGTCGCAGCATCAGCTTGGTTTGCGTGTTCAGGCGAAACGCGCGGCAGAGGCTCGTCAGTTGCTGGAAGATGCGTTGGCGCTTCAGGCTGCGGGGGCGTTTGCGATTGTTCTCGAAGTCGTTCCGGCGCCGTTGGGCAAGGCGGTTTCTGAGCGTCTCAACATCCCCGTGATCGGGATTGGCGCGGGTGTTGGGTGTGATGGACAGGTGCAGGTCTGGCACGATGTTCTGGGGCTGTTCGACAGCAAGACGCCGCGTCATGCAAAGCGCTATGCGGAGATTGGGCTGGCCATGGAGACGGCTGTTCGCAGCTATGTCGATGAGGTTCGGAGCGGGATGTTCCCGACGGATGCGCAGAGCGCCCGGATGGATGAAGCTGAATTGGCTACGGCACTTGCTGCAGTCGATGTTGCAGGCAAGGCAGAATAAATGAAGCAGGTTAAAACCATTCAGGAAATGCGCGCGGCGCGGCGCGGCCTTCCGGCTCCGGGTTTTGTGCCGACGATGGGTTTCCTGCATGAGGGGCATCTTAGTCTGATAAGGCGCGCCAAGGCTGAGTGTGGTTCTGTTGTGGTCAGCATTTTTGTGAACCCGACCCAGTTCGGTGTGAATGAAGATCTGTCTCGTTATCCCAGAGATGCCGCACATGATCTGGCTTTGCTGGCTGGTGTGGAAGCGGACGTGGTCTTCATGCCGACTGCGGAGGAGATTTATCCGCAGGGATTTGCGACCAGTATTGATGTCGGGCCTGTTGCGGAGCCGCTGGAAGGGGCAATGCGTCCGGGGCATTTTTCTGGTGTGGCGACGGTTGTCACCAAGCTTTTGAACATTGTGCAGCCGGAGCGTGCCTATTTTGGGCAGAAAGACGCGCAGCAATGTGTGGTTATTCGTCGAGTGGTCGCTGATCTGAATATTCCGGTGGAGGTCGTGATTGGCGATACAGTCCGGAATCCGGATGGCCTCGCACTGTCGAGCCGCAATAGCTACCTGACGGACGAAGAGCGACGGCGCGCAACGGCACTCAGTCGGGCGTTGGCGACAGCGCGGCAGATGGTTGAAGGCGGGGAGCATCGGGCATCCGTGTTGAAGGATGCCATGCGGGACATTCTGTCTTCAGAGGAAGGTTTTAGCGTCGATTATATCAGTGTGGCTGATCCTGTTGCGCTGAACGAAGTGGAAAGTGTCGGGGTGGAGGTTCTGGTTTCCATGGCGGTTCGGGTTGGGACAGTGCGCTTGATCGACAATGCGTTGATTCGCGGATCGTGAGATTCGGGATTCGGCTGATTTCTCTTGTTTTTCTGTGTTTTATTTAGATTTTTTGTTTTTTTATCTTTGATGCGTTGACAGTGTTTTATGGTTCCCTTAGAAGCCGCTTCACCGAACGAGGCGGCGACGCTGAGTTTCGGAAAAAACGGTTCTTTGACAATTGTATAGA
>JAAYUA010000118.1 GCA_012517935.1 Acetobacter sp.
ATGGAAAATTCTAACAAGAAAACCCGTCAGATAACAGACATTATCTGACGGGTTTTGCACCTCCTCTGCGGGTTATCTGACGGATCAGGTATAAGCCTCTGTCAGATAATACGCAGTTATCATGACGGGTTTTCACCCCGTCCAGATCACATGATCTGCCAGAATTTTCCTTATTTTCACTGGCAATCGAATGGTCTGTTCGAAATAATCAGTTCGTCTCGCACTTTGCCGGACCCGCCTTTGGTCCGATCCGCATATCGCGTTGATACTTCCTTCATGTGAAAGCCGTGGAATGTTTCCCTCACACCACCACAATCATTCAAGGAAAGGAAAAACGCGCCCTGCAGAGATCTGAGTGCCACGGAAAGAATTTCAAAATCAGCCCGTGAAAACGGTGCATCATAATAATCCTCCGTTCCCCAATAGGGCGGATCCAAATAAAACAGCACGTTCTCACGATCATACCGTTTCAAAACATCCTGATACGGAAGACATTCAATCACGACAGAACTCAAACGTTCATGCACCGCTTCCAGATCGGGAATCAGTTTTATGACGTCAAAACGAGCTGATCCACCCGATCTGTTGAAAGACCGATCTTTTACCTTCCCTGAAAATGACAGACGCTGCACATAGAGAAAACGCACAGCGCGTTCGAGATCTGTCAGGGATGCCGCGGGTGTCTCGCGCAGTCTTTCAAAATGCTCGCGCGATGTAACCTGCCAACGCAACATATCCTGTAATGCAACAAAATGACGCTGCAAAACACGAAACAGATTGGCTATGTCACCGTTAAAATCATTGATGACCTCGTTTTTAACGGGACGTTTCCTGCGAAAGAAAATTCCTCCCATCCCCACGAATGGTTCAACATAAGTCTGATGTTCAACGGAATCGATCATCCCGCAAATCAATTTCGATAAAAGCTTCTTCCCTCCAATATATCCTGCCGGTGGGAGAATGTGCCTAGATTTGTTCTCCATTTGTTTTTAGCCCATAATGGCTCGCCTCTGCAGAGGTGGCGAGCCGGTTAATCGGGCGTGAGCATCCACGCGGTTTGACTGTTCCAGCAGTCGGACTCTCGCCGGAAGCCAGCAAGAGCAATTCCATCATTCTGCCCCAGGGGCGCCACCCACACGGCGGCCGCAACTTCCTATCTTTGGTCCTCGGGCAAGCGTGCTCCAGAAAATACCAGGACCCTCCCGTTCAATGGCGCGCGCCTTCCACTCAACGAGCAAAGCCTGTTCAGCACACAGCATCCGAGCCGGACCAATACGCAGCCCCGTCCGATGCAACCGATCAACATCAGTCCATCGGGCATCATGGCAACGCGCTGTCCTGCCCATATCTGGGAGAATCATGTCAGAGCGATAATGAGGAAGACCAGTCATGACGAGCGGCGCAAGGAATGCGCGACCACCATGAACGACAAGAACAAGAAATCTGGTATTTCCCTGAAGCACGATGTCGCCACGCTGGACTGACTGTCCATGCGTCGTCATGACACCTCACTATTTCAGGCAATAAAAAAGGCGCGGAAACCGCGCCTTAATCTGGGCGCAATTCGAGCGCCGTAGTTTTTGTACGCTTTTATGAAAAAAACATCAACGGATTATTTCACCACACTGCCGCAGCTTTTTCTCAACAATCAAAAGCCCCTCAGCAAGATATTCAACGCCCATATGCACATCCGGATATTCAGCGCGGACTATCCGGGAAATCATACGCCCTGGCATGACTGGCAACCCATCCGTCAACACACGAAAGAGACGCCGAGCTTCAGCTTGATCTGCCTCAACAGATTCAGGAATAGTTTCGCGCCCACTATCACCAAGGCGGCTGGTCACCCGTGCTTGTGGGAAACCCCGCCTATAAATCCTGCACAGTTCCCATCCAGTCTCAATTGCATATCCGGAAAGCGCATCAATAGCCGCGTAAAAATCGAGTGGATGCGCTGCACCAACGCGCTGTCCGTCAGCCTCAGAACTGTGTGTCATGACTGCCCCTTCTCATGCCGCAACCGCTGCGTTTCCCGAGGATGAAATGGCATGAAATGCCGCGATAAATGCTCCACTTTCCATACGCGTCCCCTCAGGCAGACCAATCTCCTTGATGATTTCAGGCCATTTGCGATCAGCTGCCTTAAATCCATCGCATTCCTTGACTTCTTTCCATTTCCGTAAAGCCAGACTGTAGGCTTCTCGCGCAGGCCGCTCGTCCTCAGCAACCTTGAAGGCCTGACTTTCACGCTGTTGCGCTTCCTCCTGAATGCTCCGGACAGAAATCTGTCTCCGCACTGGCGCGTCAAAAACCCCAACGGTCCTTGGCCTGTCGCTATTTTTCTCCATATCGGCACAATGCTGACGGATCGCGCCATGAATCAGTTCAACCGTCGCCCCTGCCTGCAACCATTTCCGAGCAAAGACCCCAGCATAACTCGACTGGCCTGCCCCAAGACCAGATGCCTCCAGAACGACCTTCGCGGCTTCATGCACCAGAGCATCAGGTATCGTTGCTTTTGGGTTCTGGGTTTCGGTTCCGCGCGTATTCTCTCCCTCCCAATCTAAGGAACAAGAAGAATTAGAAATAGAATCTTCTATTCTAGATCTAGGAAACCCAACGGAACCCAATTCCTGAAACCCAGAACGGTTTGGGTTTTGGGTTTCCGACGTCACAACCTTCCGGAGCAACGGCATATGACGCTGCAGCTCAAGAGATGCCACTTCCGTCTCGCGCCTGGTCCGAGCCTGCTCCCTTGTCTCCCCTTTACGTGGGCGGCCGCCCAAAAGACCATTTCTCTGGTTGGTGACAGTTTTGAGCGTCGTACCTGCAGGAACATGGCCGGCAGCAATGTCCGCATCCAGCTGCTCCTGCCTTGCTTCGCGGAAGGCCCGTTCTTCAGCGCGCTCCCGTTTTCTCAGTTCACGTGCATAGAGG
>JAAYUA010000119.1 GCA_012517935.1 Acetobacter sp.
TCGAAAGATGTGAGCGGGAATCCTTTCATTCAGGCCGACGATCTAATTCGTCAGGCAGTGAAACGTGGAGATATGCCGGGAGCTGTTCTGGCTGTCGGGCATGGCGGGAAGATCGTTCATCGTGATGTCTTCGGGGACAGGTCGCTGGTGCCCGAGCATGCACCGATGGAGTGGGACACGGTCTTCGACATGGCGTCTTTGACAAAAGTCGTTGTAACCGCACTCGCCATCATGCAGCTCTGGGAGCAGAAATATTTTCTTTTGGATGATCCGGTTTCACGGTTCCTGCCTGATTTTGGTGTGAACGGAAAAGAGAAAATCACGATCAGACAACTCCTGACGCATTATTCGGGTCTGCCTCCGGATGTTGAATTGTCTGATACATGGTCAGGCAAGGAGGAAGGGGTAAGACGTGCCTTCTCTGCTGTCCCGGTCGAAAAAGTTGATACAAAATTTATCTATAGTGACATCAACTTCATTGTTCTTGGCCTTCTGATCGAGCATTTTTCTAGATTGAGTCTTAAAGATTATGCTCAGAGGTATATTTTCAATCCTTTGAAAATGAATCAGTCAACATTCCTGCCGCTGTCAGGTGAGAATCCTGATGCCATAGTGATGTCCATTGCCCCTACACAACGTCTGGAAGACGGGACCCTTCTGAGGGGTGTTGTGCATGATCCGACTTCCCGTCGTATGGGAGGTGTGACGGGACATGCCGGATTATTCTCCGATGCACACGACATGGCCTTATATGCGCAGGCACTTCTGGATCGCCGTGCGGGACGTCCATCGGATTTTCCTCTGGCCCGGGAAACGGTTGTCATGATGACCACACCGCAATCTCCGGCGGGAGCGAAGGATGTGCGAGGTCTGGGTTGGGATATCGATTCACATTATTCCACCCCCAGAGGGGATGTGTTTCCGGTGGGCTCATTCGGACACACAGGCTTTACCGGAACGTCTGTCTGGATGGATCCTGCCAGTGATAGTTGGGTTGTCCTGTTGACCAACAGGGTTCATCCATCGGGTGGTGGAGGAAAACAGATCGTTCGTCTCCGACATGATGTGGCGACGATCGTGGCCCGTGCTCTGCTCTGATCTTTAGGGACGCCCCTGATGCCTTCCTGCATGGCGATCTATGAAGGCAAGGGTCTGATAGAAAAGACGGCGCAGGAGGCCAGGAGCGGGAGAGACGCGTTGAGGACGGGTCTCCAGCCACTTCTGGATCTCTTCCGGGGAAAGTCCGCTTGCATGGCAGATATTTTTCCATGCCTGACGCATCGGCACGTTGAAGGGATTGCTTCGGAGCAGTTCAGCTTTGACAAAGGGAACATGACTGTCCGTGATCAGATGTTCCCACTGAAAATGCATCGGGTTTAAGGGAAACCATCGATCAATCATGATATTGGGATGCCAGAGAGCTCTCAGTGTCAGTTTTTCCGCCTGAGCCGCCGCAGCGATTCCCAATTCACCGTGCCAGATGATTTCATCACGAGACATGTTGGCGAAGGGGAGGGCAAATATGCGCTGGATTGCCGGACGATCAAACGCCTTTCGCTTGAACAGCAGAAACCACGATTGAAGATGAGGGCGATACAGGCGCGATCCGACCATTCCGCTGATATCGGCCTGTTTCTCTCTCAAGCGTCGGAGAAACGGTGCAAGGGGAGCAAACGGACCGACGATGCTATCGTTTGTCAGTAGAATCTCGGTGGCGTCACGCAGGTAAGCAGGGGTGTTCAAATCGCTCCATGCCCCAAAATCCAGGCCGGAGTTTTGACGCAGAACGGTTTCGATATCGTGTTCATTGCAGAACGCCAGTGTTTCATATGGCAAGCATATGGCACCAGAAAATGCCAGAACAATCCGGAATCCACATGATTTCAGTTCTGATAAATAATGAGTTTGATGAGGGAAAAGAATCCCCTCAGGACTCCAGAGTGCGAACAGACAGACGGGCTGAGACATGGCATCCAACGGCTATTTTGGAACAAAACATGATCTTAATGTAACTCGATGACGCAAAAACGGCCTGAGAAACTTTTTTGCTGATATAATCATGAAAATTATCTGTTCCGGGTCATTTTTTTCTGGTTTCCTAGCCGGTGTCGGGCTAGAAGCCGCCGACTTGAAGCATCATACAATGTTATGTGGGCATGGTTTCAAAGAAACTGTGTCATCCTTGAGGAGAGTTGTCGGTCCATGAGCAAAGCTTTCATTGCTGCCGTTATTCAGGATTCCATCAAATGCACCGGTGTTGCCGCCAATCAGGCAGCCGCTGATCTTATGGATGCGATCATCGAAGAATTGAAAAGAGATGGTGGTTTCACACTGCCTTCTTTTGGCACCTTTACCGTAAGGAAAACGAAAGCACGCAAGGCTCTGAACCCTCGTACGGGTGAGCCTGTCAAAGTGAAGGCAGGCAAGACGGTCCGCTTCAAGGCCAGCCCGAATCTGAAGAAAGCTGTCTGATTTTCGTTATCGGGACGGTTTGGAAGGCGGGGCAGATTTATCATCTGCCCCGTTTTTTTAATGATGAACCCTGTTCGGTGTGTTTCAGATATTAATATCTGAATAAGAATTACAGGCTATATTCCCAGTTCGTTTCCATCCATGGGATGGGAAAAGAATCCGGTAGATTCTGCCATTCTTCAATTTTCGAGTTCTGACGCGTGGCGAGTGCAGCCATGACGGTATCAGCAATAAAACCCGTTGTGCCTTCCGGCTCTTCCGACAAGGGAAGATCGTTGAGAGTTTGCCATGCGATTCTGACGGCTGTTTCTGTCAATGATGAAGGCTTTTCAGAGAGGTTTGAGAATCTGACAACTTCCCATGGTCCGAGCCAGTCATTGAAGGCGCTGACTTCTCCTTGATCTATCTCTGTCAGGGAGAAAGGCTCAAAGGAAAGAGCTGCATAGTTCCGGGGGTTTCTTAATCCCAGTTCGCTTGTGTCCTCATTCTCGGTCAGATTATACGACAATACTGTCGAAACCCGGGGTTCTCCACGGCAGTAAAGTCCAGTGTCCATCTTTGAGGAAACGAGAAAAATTGTACCCGGGAAATCGTCAAGGATAAAACATTGTAGCGTTTTATGTTCAGGTGAACGCGCTGCGTCATAACTCTGGATCAGACGTCCCGTGGAGCGATCATGACGCAGGATGGCACCTGATGATGTCTGGATTTCGAAAAAACGCGCCGGAGGTAGCCGTTTTTCATTTCCAGCTTTAACCTTGCAGAGTTCCAGAACTTTCCGCGCGACAGCATTCTGGATTTTGAAGACATATCCAGCCATTCGATCATAGCGTGAATCATGTGGGGGATCTGTTACATCATTGGTGTCATGATACTGGAAGAGGCCCATTCCCACACCAGCATCGCGGATATCGCTTCGGCGCTTCACCTTGGCGACGTAATGTTCGGCGCTGCGGATAATATAGTGCCGGATCTTGGCGATTTTCCAATCAGGGCGTGTTTTTGTCCGCTCTGGATGTATGGAATCCCAGACCACATCTTTTCCGGAAGGCAGCACATAGCGACCGGCTACAGCGAATCTGTGAGGGTTGAGATATTCTGATCTTGTGTGAGCAGGTCTGAAGAAAGATTTAACAATCTTGTTTTCGGTCAGTTTCTCGCGTGAATGTTTTGTAAAATGGTCAAGGACATTCGGAGATGAAGGGCGACCGATATGACCATTGCTGCCATAGCAACACCAGTTGATGGCAACACCGTCTGCATCTGGGTAACGTGCCAGAAAGTCGTGAACATTCTCGCCTGACTGGATATCAAGATATTCGTCAGCATCGATATAGAGCAGCCAGTCGAACTGCTCTCTATATTCGTCTAGAGCAGCCATATAGGTCAGTCTCTGCCGGACATTGAAGCGGAGGTGCTGAACTGACTGATGACAACGAACGTCCAGAACTTCGGAAGCCAGTTGCAACAATTGTGCCGTGCCATCAAGGGAGTCGTCATCGTAGACAATGACGGTGTCGATTCCGATGGCGAAATTCCAGCCTAACCACCAGGAGATATCGGCAATTTCATTTCGCACGAACAGTATCGTGGCGATCTTACCGTAGTGGGATAAGGCGGGGTTACAATTCAACAAACAGAGCCTCCCGAGCGCATAGGGAAGGGGGTGATAAACGATAAATTAACGGTTGTGCACCCTATGAAGGCGTTATGCCGGTGATGCTGTGCGTTTGTCCTGAGGGATCTTTTACGGTTCCTGCAACACTATCCAGATATTCTGGAGAGAGAGGGATTTTTCCGTGCCCTCCGGGAATATCGAGAACATAGGTGGGCCATGCCAGCCCCGTGATTCGTCCGCGCAGGCTGCGGAGAAGATCCTGCCCTTCAGTGATGGGAACGGCAAAGCGCGATGTTCCGGGGGCAGGATCAAGTTGATGAAGATAGTAGGGTTTGATGAAGGTTTCGACCATTGTCCTGAAGAGATTTTCCAGTGCTTCGGTCGTATCGTTGACGCCGCGTAAAAGAACGCTTTGCCCGAGCAATGGAATGCCCCTTTTCCGAAGCGCGTTGATAGCCTTGCGCGCATCCGGGGAAAATTCACGGGCATGATTGGCGTGAATGGCCATCCAGAGTGGTTTCTCAGTTGTCAGAGCATCGAGCATGTCCGCTGTGATTTTCTCAGGTGCGGCGACGGGCACGCGTGTGTGGATGCGCAGCGTCGTGATATGAGGGATGCGTTCCAGTCGCGCGAGAAGGTCGCGGAGCCGGCGGGGTGAGAGCATGAGTGGATCACCACCGGTCAGGATGATTTCCCTGATTGCGGGATGTTGCTCCACCCATTCGATTGCGGCCGAGAGTTGGGCTTCGGTCAGTAGCCCTCCCTCTGGTCCGACATGTTCCCGTCGGAAGCAGAAACGGCAATAGAGCGGGCAAATCAGGATGGGTTTTAATAACGCCCGGTCGGGGTAGCGATGCACAATCCCGGGAATGGGAGAAAGGGCGTCGTCGCCAATCGGGTCCGTCAGTTCCGATTCGGAAGTGATGAGTTCTTCGGCGGCGGGAATGACTTGCAAGCCGATGGGATCATCTGGCGCTGATATGAGTTGCGCGAAAGCCGGAGGGATTGCTGTTGCGTAGCGTTCGGCAACAGTCGAGAGAACTGGTATGTCTGCTTCTGCAATCAGTCCCTCCGACGCGAGATCCTGCGGCGTGCGCAATGTTCTGCTCTGGGCGGATGGCGGTGCCGGAGAAATGTCGGAGGTCTGCATGTCGTGTGTATTACTGGCAGACCATAGTCTCTCGCAATCGGAGCCTGAATGACTGAGCCTTTTTTTTTGGATCCGGAAGCTGTGCGCGAACGTTTGCCTTTCCTGAAACGGCGTAATCGCATTGCATATATGATCCGCGCCTTCTTCACGGAACGGGGCTATATTGAAGTCGAGACACCGTATGCTGTCCCGGTGCCAGGCGAAGAAGTGCATCTGGATGTTTTCGCGACGAACAGAGTGGGACCGGATGGCGGCACAGAAGCGCTTTTCCTGCACACAAGCCCGGAATTTGCTATGAAACGGATCGTGAGTGCGATCCGGGAGCCAGTGTTTCAGATGGCGCGCGTCTGGCGTAACGGGGAGGGCAGTGCACTGCATGCCCATGAATTCACGATGCTGGAATGGTATCGTCCTGGAGCCGATCTGAACGCGCTGATGGATGAAACGGAAGAACTGGTCCGCCTTTGTCTTCCCCCTGTCGTGACACGTCAGGTTGGGCAGGACATTCGTATTGATATACCGTTCGAGAGAATAACCGTTGCTGAAGCTTTTCGGCGTTATGTTGGTGCGGATGTTCTGGCGACAGAAGGTGATGCTCCGGCACTGGCGCGGGATGCGGGCTGTGAGCTTCGACCGAATGAAGAGTGGGAAGACCTGTTCTTCCGTCTGCTGCTTGAGCGGATTGAGCCGATCATCGGACGTGAACGCCCTGTTTTCCTCACGCACTGGCCGTCTTCCCAAGCCGCTCTGGCACGTCGTTGCAGAGAGGATTCCAGAACAGCGCTGCGGTTCGAGCTTTATATGGGCGGGATAGAGCTTGCGAATGCATTTGAAGAACTGACAGACGCGGAAGAGCAGCGGAGCCGATTTGTGCATGACCGTTCACGTCGTCGCACTTTATATCCTGAGCGTCCGGATTGGCCGACCGATGAACGTTTGCTGGCGGCGTTGCCTTCTCTGCCTGATTGTTCGGGAATTGCCCTTGGATTTGATCGGTTGGTGATGATCGCAACCGGAGCACCCCATATCCGCGACATTGTCTGGTTGGGATAAGGCGTGCAGAATAGGAATCGTTCCGACCTTATCCGGTGAGCAGGCGGAGAAATGTAGGTCGTGGTTCAGGAGGTGTCGTGAAATTACGTCTGATTGTTTTGGCCGGAGTTTCTCTGGTCACCGCCTGTGCAAGTGGACCCACCAAGGAAGAAAAGGTCAGACTTGACGCGCTGATTGGGCAAACACAGGTCGATGTCGTGCGTGCCTGGGGTGTGCCCAGCCGGACATATGAAGCAAATGGCCATCTTTTCATGGCTTATGTTGATAACGAGACGGGTTCGTCAGCAGGCAGCATGAGCTTGGGAATGGGCGGTTGGGGCGGAAACGGTTGGGGAGCTCCGGGCTGGGGTGGAAACGGCTGGGGCTGGGGAGGCGGCGGCTGGGGTTGGGGCGGTAATGGCTGGGGCTATGGCGGGATGCCTGCGTCCTATTACAGCTCAAGTTGTCAGACGACGTTTGAACTGGTCAAGGGAACTGTCACAGGTTGGACTGTGCGTGGAAACGGCTGCTGATCTGAGCGCACCCTCTCTCGTGAGTGGGTGCGAAAGCGAACAGTTCTGGTTACAGCAATTTTCTGTTGGAAGGCCGAGTCTATGAAATGCCGTATGGGATGGTCCGGGGGAGTTGCTCTGACTCTTTTCCTCGCGGGGTGCCAGAGTGAAGCACGCCAGGATTCCCTTCTTCAGAAAGACGGGGTGTGTTCCGTCATGACGCCTTTGACATCCGGCGTGAACAGTTATCACCCGGTGGATGTCAAAGCACCTGATAGTATTGTGGCTTATTCCAACATGGATACGCCGGTTTATTGTGATCGCCCTCTTTCCGAGACGTTGCAGAGCACTCTTGAATTGGCAGATTATCGGGTCGCTCTTCAGGAAACAGGGCTGTTTCCTTTGCTGCAGAGAAACGGGCCATTCACGGTTTTCGCCATTCCCAACGAATCTCTGGAAGCTCTCGACGCAGCATCCGGTGGCAGTCTGCGCTCGGCTTCTGATTTGCCGCGCCTGAAAAATCTTCTTGCCTATACTATTGTGCAAGGTGAGTGGTCGCCTTCCAGATTGGAGAAGGCCATCAGAAAATCGCCAACCCATCAAGTGGTTTTGTCCACATTGGCGGGGAAAGGGTTGATCGTTCGAAATGACCTAGCGGATGGGCAGATGATTTTGCAGGGTGTAGACGGCTCTATAAATCGTCTTTGGGTTGCGGGTATCCCACAGTCCAATGGTGTTCTGTATTTCACACGCTCTGTATTGTCACCGGTGCAGGTTGTGGCTTCGTCCACGCATTGATCTTATAAAAAATGCTTACAGGGAGAGGGTAAATTGTTCTCCTCTCTTTTCTGTGGTATCTGTGTAATATTTTTTCAAATGTATACTGTAGAGGCGTTGATGTAGATTAGTTGTTGCTCGCTGATCGATGATAGAACATACGATGTCATAATGGTATTTTAGTAATTCTTCATTCTCATATTATATATAGAAACATTGCAATATGGAGTAAATTTTCAATCTGTATTTGATGTTCGTACTTTTTATTTGCAATTAAGGTATAATATACAAAATATTAATTGAGATTGCGCTCAATGGAGTTGATCAATTTTTTCAAATTATACGATGACACAAAAAAGATATTTCGATCATCAAATGTCAATTTTCGGAAAATCGAGAAATCATTTGGAAGATAGAAGTGTCGAGGCGATGAAATGCCCCGACACTTCCGGATTTACTTTTCGGATGCAGCAAGAATGCCAGCGCGGATTGCGTCCAGAGCAGCGTCTGCCTTTTCAATATCGGGGCCACCTGCCTGAGCCATATCACGGCGTCCGCCACCTCCTTTGCCACCAAGAGCAGCGCTTGCAAGACGAACAAGCTCCACCGCATTGAAAGACTCGGGAAGTTCAGGGCTCACGGCCACAACGACAGAGCCTTTTCCCTCCGGGATGGACACAAGGCCAACGATACCCGGTCCAGCCTGCTTGGCGATCGTTTCTGCCAGCCCCTTGAGTTCGCGCGCTGGTGTTTCACCCAGATTGCGCAAGGAGACGGTCACTCCGCCAATGGTTTCGGCGGGTGTTGCTGCGTTGCTGCCAGCGGCCAGTTTGCGTTGCAGATCGGCGATCTGCTTTTCCATGACGCGACGCTCATCAAGGATGACGGCAAGCCGTTCCGGTGCTTCAGCCGTGCCGACTTTCAGCATTGCTGCGATCTGTGACAGACGCTGTTCCGTCAATATAGCCGCGTTTTCTGCGGCCTTGCCGGCGATTGCCTCGATACGGCGCACACCTGCGGAAACGCCGCTTTCAGATGTGATGCGGAACAGGCCGATATCACCTGTGCGGCGCACATGCGTGCCGCCGCAGAGTTCGATGGACCAGGCCGGTTTGTTGCCGTCAGCCGGTCCCATGGAGACGACGCGAACCTCGTCACCATATTTTTCACCGAAGAGCGCCATGGCGCCTTCTGCACGGGCGGCATCCGGGGTCATGATGCGTGTTGTGACCTCGGTATTTTCACGAATACGAGCGTTCACTTCCGCTTCGATCTGCGCCAACTCTTCCGGCGTGATCGGACGTGGCTGGCTGACGTCAAAGCGCAGGCGATCCGGTGCATTCAGGCTGCCTTTCTGCGTTACATGTTCGCCGAGAAGACGATGCAGGGCTTCATGCAGCAAATGCGTTGCCGAATGATGTGCGCGGATGGCTGAACGACGCGTGTGATCGACTTCTGCGCGGACCGACATGCCGGTTCGCAATGTGCCTTCCGTGACGGTTCCATGGTGGATGAACAGGTCGCCAAGCTTTTTGTGTGTATCACTGATGGCGACACACACACCATTGGCTGTCAGAACGCCGTGGGCGCCAACCTGACCACCGCTTTCGCCATAGAAAGGTGTTTGGTTCAGGAGAATCGAGACTTCGGTCCCGACAGGAGCTTCGTCGACAAGAATATTCTGAACCGCAATGGCCTGAACTTCAGCTTCTGCTGTTTCCGTTGTGTATCCAAGGAAATCCGTTGCGCCGAATTTATCGCGGGCTTCGAACCAGACGGTTTCTGTGGCGGCATCGCCTGAACCGCTCCATGCAGCGCGGGCACGTTCGCGCTGAAGATTCATGGATGTCTCGAAGCCTTTGACATCGACCGTATGGCCGCTGCTGCGAAGGGCGTCCTGCGTCAGGTCCAGAGGGAAGCCAAACGTATCGTAAAGTTTGAAGGCTACGTCGCCTGGCAGCGCTCCACCGGGGGCCAGTCTGCCGGTTTCTTCTGAGAGAAGCCCCAGACCACGTTCAAGCATGGCTTTGAAGCGTTCCTCTTCTCCGCGCATGGTTTCGCGGATGAGTGGCTCTGCTCTGCCAAGTTCAGGATATGCAGCGCCCATTTCGGTAATCAGGGCAGGCAGCAGCTTGTAGAAAGTGATGTCCTTTGTGCCCATCATATGCAGATGACGCATGGCACGACGCATGATCCGACGTAGGACGTAACCGCGGCCATCACGTGATGGCAAAACGCCATCAGCAATCAGAAAGGCTGTGGAACGCAGGTGATCGGCGACAACGCGGTGGCTGGAATGGAATTCGCCACTGATCGCCTGTCCGGTCACATCTGCGGAAGCGCGGATCAGGGATTGGAATGTGTCGGTGTCGTAATTGTCATGCTTGCCCTGCATGACAGCAGCGAAGCGTTCCAGCCCCATGCCTGTATCGATGGACGGGCGGGGCAATGGTGTGCGTGTGCCCGGCGGATTCTCGAAATACTGCATGAAAACGAGATTCCAGATTTCGACGAAACGGTCGCCATCCTCATCGGGAGAGCCTGGAGGTCCTCCGGCGATCGAAGGGCCGTGATCATAGAAAATCTCGGAACAGGGGCCGCAGGGACCGGTATCGCCCATCCGCCAGAAATTGTCGGAAGTCGGGATGCGGATGATGCGATTGTCGCTCAGCCCCGCGATTTTGCGCCAGAGTGCCGCAGCTTCTTCATCTTCTGAATAGACAGTGACGAGAAGCTTGTCTGCCGGGAGTGCAAATTCCTTGGTGATCAGGGTCCAGGCATGGAGGATGGCCTGTTCCTTGAAATAATCGCCAAAGGAGAAATTTCCCATCATCTCGAAAAATGTATGATGGCGCGCTGTATAGCCGACATTATCAAGGTCGTTATGCTTGCCACCTGCACGAACAACCTTCTGCGCAGTGGTTGCGCGGTTGTAGGGGCGTGTTTCCTGGCCAGTGAAAACGTTCTTGAACTGAACCATACCTGCGTTTGTGAACAGCAGGGTGGGATCGTTGTCCGGCACCAGTGAAGATGAAGGGACGATCTGATGATCGTTCTTCTGGAAGTATTCCAGGAAACGGCTGCGAATATCGTTTGTTGTGGGCATGGCGAAAGGTAACGATCCTGTCCTGGCGGTCATGGTCAGCGCAGAATAATGCCTGTCTGCTCTAGCCCAGCCTGACACGACAGCAAAGCGTTGTCGTGCGGGTTATGGTTTTTCAGTGGAGTTCAGACGCTGTTTCCGATGATTGAATTGGGTTTTGCAGTTCCGGATTCTCTGCGCCGGTAACGATTTCCAGCAGTTCATGAGCGGTTTCCGGTGGCTTTTCACGGAATACCAGACGGCTTGAAAGGCGGAAATTGGCAAGAAGTCCGACAACAGCGCCGGCCGCAAGGGCGATGAAAGGGTAACTGACGCAGACTGGTGCAAGCCAGAACAGCAGGAAGATGGTGCCGCGATTCAGAGCAAACCCGAGGCTGTTGGCGCTAAGGAAGCGAAGCCATTGAAGGATTGGATGCTCCAGACGGCCGACGTCGCGGAAAGTCCAGAAGCGATTTGCAGCCCAGTTGAGGGATGCAGCGACAAAATATGCAACCAGAGTGGCCGCAGTCAGCCCCAGGAATGGTCGAAGGCTGTAAAGTGTGGCTGTATCCCACATCAGGCCCAGAGTCCCGACGCATCCGAATTTTAACAGACGCAACAGGCCGGGTGAAATTCTGTCAGACACTTCTGTTTCCATGCTGCAAGCGCTTGACCTTCGTCGGAATGATCATTTTCAGGCGCTGCAAATTCTTCATACAGGAAAGGGGGTGTCAAAGACACCCCCTCCGGAAAACCCTGTAATCCTGTAGTTCGGATTAGTGCAGGATGATTTCCACGCGACGGTTCTGAGGCTCGCGGGTGTTCGGGCCTGTTGGAACCAGCGGGTGAGATTCACCATAGCCGTGGATATCGATCACGGAAGCAGGGACGCCATCACGGATCAGTTCAGCCTTCACGCTTTCTGCGCGACGGACGGAAAGACCCATGTTGTACTTCTCTCCACGCGGACCAGGGTGAGCAGCGGAGTTATCGGTGTAACCGTTAACTTCGATGGTGGTCGTCTGGATGTGCGTGGAAGCCTGAGCTGCTTCAGCAACGATCTGGCGTGCGCGCGGCGTCAGAGACGACTTATCCCAATCGAAGAAGACCAGGTAGGTGCGTGCTGGCATCGGAGCCGGAGCTGCAACCGGAGCTGGCGGCGGCGGCGGCGGAGCTGTATCGAACGCATAGCGCAGGCCGATGATGAACTGATGGTTGAAGCGATGATCGAAGTTCACATTGCCCTTGTGAACGCCGTTGGGTGTCCATGAGGTGGAGCTGTATGAACCGTCGCCGAAGGTCTGGCCGATCATGCGGTATTCTGTCGTAACGGCGAGGCCAGGAACGCCAGGAATGTCGTATGCAGCACCGACGATGCCCTGATAGGCGAAGCCACCGTTCGTTCCGCCAACGCGGCTGACGTTGCCGTTGCTATAGTTGGTCTGAACCGGACCATAGCCCTGCCACAGATAACCTGCACCGACACCGACGAACGGAGTTACGGGAACATTAAGACCGAACTGCTTCAGGTCGATGTCGTAAAGGACATTAACCAGGCCGCCATAGGACTGATCATGGCTATTTGTTGAGCCAGTGACAGCCGTTGTGTTGCGGTGGTTGATCTGGGAGTAGTTGTAAACGCCTTCAACTTCAGCGCGCAGACCGTTGCCGAAGCCCCAGCCGAATGAACCGAAGCCTGTGAAGCCGTCATGGTGACGGTACTTGCTCGTGCTGCCGCTTGCAGAATCGTCACCGTTGGCGACGGTCGTCGGCGAGAAGTGAGCGTGCTGGGTCTGTGTCAGATTATAGCCCGCGCCGATGTTGACGTAAGGGCCTGTGATTGTGCTGGCGAACGAAGCTGCAGGAGCTGCTGCCATCAGTGTCGTTGCTAGTAATGCCGTGCGGAGACGCATCTTCTCGTCCTCATTTTTCATCTTTTCGGGCCTACGGTACCAACTACAGGCAAATCAGGCCCGTCGAGATGCCTAAATGCCCTATAAGACAGAGAGTTCCGGGAATGGAACCCATATCCGGTCATCCCAGGTCTGTTAAACAGGAAAACGTGATTTAATTGCAACAGTTTATTCTGGGTGCGGAAATGAATTTTCGCTGGAAAAGACCCCAGAATGGCGGTGATCTGTTGTTTCCTGATCATTTTTTGAGCGAAATCTATGATTAGCGAATGAATATTATTCTGCCGTATTAACTTTGCCATAATTTCAACAAAATCATGAAATTCACGAGGTAGAGGGGAAATGTTTCTGAAAACAATCAGGACAAATCCCGTCTTATATCAAGTACAATCTTCAGAAATCAGAAGTTCACGAACCCGTTCCGGTGCAACATCGGTGCATGTAAATGCCTTTCCGATCCCGCGAGTGAGGATGAAGGAAAGGTTGCCATCCCGCATCTTTTTGTCTCGTTTCATATGCGACATGAGCACGTCAGCGCTGAAGTTTCGGCCTGTATCACTAATTCTTGAAGGCATGTTGCAAAATTGCAAATGAGCGGACAGGCGGTCCAGATCGGCCTGCGGACAGAGCCCCATCTGGACAGACAGTTTGAATGCAAGGAACAGCCCGATTGAGACGGCTTCTCCGTGGAGCAGGCTTCCATCATAGCCCATCTCAGCTTCCAGAGCGTGGCCGAATGTATGGCCGAGATTCAGAAGGGCACGTCCACCGGATGCTTTTTCCTCTCTCTCATCTCCGGCGACAACGGATGCCTTGAAGATGCAACTGCGTTCGACGGCTTCAGAAAGAGCCTCTGTGTCCAATGAAAGCAGTGCCGGAGCACGGCTTTCACACCACGAAAAGAATTCGGGATCGCCAATCAGGGCTGATTTCAGAATTTCGGCATAACCAGCACGCAATTCCCGTTCCGGCAGTGTCGACAGAACATTCGTATCAGAGAGAACAGCAAGAGGCTGATGGAAAGCACCGATCAGGTTCTTTCCATAACGGGTGTTGATTCCGGTCTTTCCGCCAACGGAGGAATCAACCTGAGATAACAGGGTTGTGGGAATCTGGACGAAAGGCAGTCCGCGCAGGGTCGTCGCGGCGACGAAGCCGGCAAGATCCCCCACAACCCCGCCACCCAGTGCGATGATGCTTGTGCGGCGTTCGATGCCGGCCTCAAGGAGTGTGTTTGTGACCCGCTCAAACTCCTTGAAGGATTTCGAGCTTTCTCCGGGCGGTATGATAACCGATGTCGCGGATATTTCAGTTTCGGCCAGAGAATCGAGAAGTGGCTGAAGATAGAGGGCAGCAACGGTGCTGTCTGAAATTATGATGGCGCGTTTCTGGGGAAGCAGGGGCGCGAGAAGTGCTCCGGCGCGTCTGAGGACATCGGGGCCGATGAAGATGTCATAGGCCGTATGGGTAAGGGAAATCTCGACCTTGCGCGGACGACGAAGGTCGGCCAGCGATTCAATGACCTGAGAAACTGAGTTATCCACGTTGTCGTCTCCGCAATCCACGATCACATCGGCTTCGGCATAGACCGGGTGGCGGTCTTGCGCCAGACGTTCAAGGACCTCTCGGGGTTTCCCTGTATTGAGAAGGGGGCGGTGATTTCGTCCACTGACACGCCGCAAAAGAAGCGGAATGGGGCAGCGCAACCATACGGATGTTGCGTGGTGGCGAATCAGGCTGCGTGTTTCCGGGTTCATAAACGCGCCGCCACCCGTGGCGATCACACAGGGGCCGGATGTCAGGAGGCGCTTCAGGACCCGTCGCTCACCATCACGGAACGCTGTTTCCCCATACAGACGGAAAACATCACTGATGGAACATCCCGCGGCACGCTCTATTTCCGTGTCGGCATCGACGAAGCCCAGACCAAGCCGGAACGCCAGATTGCGACCAATCGTACTTTTGCCAGCACCCATCAGGCCGATCAGAACGATGCTGCGGCCATCTGTTGGCCCTTCGGCCACCGCTCTGAGCCGATCGAGGTTCAGAGGCAGAAGGGGTTCCACAGAACAGGACTCTGTCTGCTCCATCAGATAGCTTCCCTGTTTCTTGGTTGAGAAACGGGCCATTCGGCAAAAAACGCTTTTTGCGCGGTTCCCAATGCGGTTGAGGGAAGGGAATGAAAGAGGTGGCGTGACATAGGTCGGAACCTAACATAGACCAGAGAGAGTTTCTCTATCTGCCTGAGGACTTTCTGACATGGTTCTGGATTTGCCGTGCCGGGGACGTTCAGGCTTCTGATTCGGATTTTGCCGATGCGTCGTATTTTTTTCATTCTTCCCGTTGTTCTCGTCGCCGCGTTTGCAGTGGGCGCAGTGATGCTGGGTGCGCCGGGCACGATGCCTGCGCCACAGATGGTCCATGTGGCTGTCCCGTTGTCTGCGAATGTCGGCGTTTCATCCGGCGTGGTGCCAGGGGTTGCCGCGACTGACCGCAGTTCCGCAGTTCCATTGCCAGCTTCGGCTCTGAGCGCCCCGGCGGCGGCGCCTTTGGCAAATCCGACGCACTGAGTGATGTCGGAATATTGATCTCGTCATGAGGCGGGCAGAGGCTTTTCTTGAGATGATGTCAGCCGAGCGCGGGGCAGCGCCAGCGACGCTCGCGGCTTATCGTGCTGATCTGACCCTCTGCAATGACTATCTGGAAGGGCAGGGCACTGACCTTCTGGAGGCTTCGCCTGCGGATCTTTCGGACTGGATTGTCTTCCTGAAATCGTCTGGTCAGGCGAGCAGAACCATCGCGCGACGGATCACGACTCTCAGGCGCTTCTTTCTTTTTCTGTTGAGAGAAGGAGAAAGAACGGACAATCCTGCCTCTGCACTGGAATCCCCAACGCCATCACGGCAGTTGCCGCGCTTTCTGTCCGAAGAAGAAGTGTTGCATTTGCTTGAGGCAGCCCGCAGGGCGGTTGATGATACACCTGCTGCGCAAAGACGGGCCTTTCTGGTCACTGCGGCGATAGAGCTTCTTTATGCGTCCGGTTTGCGGATCTCCGAGCTTCTGGCCCTGCGACGGGATTCGTTGCGGGAGAATGCCAAGATGCTTGTGATTCGTGGCAAAGGGGGGCGTGAGCGTCTGATTCCCTTGTCGTCGCAGGCGCGTAGTGCCTCTGTTGCCTTGATGAAGGCTGATGAGGCGAAGGGAAGTCCTTTTCTGTTTTCGGGTCGGAATCCCAAAGCCCCTCTGACCCGGCAGGCCTTTGATCATATTCTGCATGAAGTTGGTCTCCGTGCCGGAATATCCCCCTCAAGGCTTTCTCCTCATGTGCTCCGGCACTCATTTGCGACGCATATGCTTGCGCATGGAGCAGATCTGAGAACACTTCAGACTCTCCTTGGGCACGCAGACATCGCCACCACGCAGATTTATACGCATGTTCAGGCGGAACGGCTTCGGCAGGTCGTCGAATCACATCATCCTCTGGCCCAAAAAGGGGATATGGTTAGGGATTCTGGCGTGAAAGAAGGCGAGTGAACGGCCGTCAGTTCACGTTTCTGCGTGTGGAAACACGAATGATACTTGGTTTTGCCAGAGACTGTGCTATCGGCATCGGCCATGCGTCAGTTCCTGGATTTTGAGAAGCCCGTCGCCGAACTTGAGAACAAGATCGATGACCTGCGGCATATGGAGAACCCGGAGGGGGTAAATATCTCTGATGAGATTGCCCGGCTTTCGGAAAAGTCAGAAAAGCAGCTGCGTGCGCTTTATGAGAAGCTGACACCTGCTCAGAAGGTGCAGGTCGCGCGCCATGCGCAGCGTCCCCATGCCGTCGATTATGTGCGCAAGCTGATCACAGACTTCACCCCGCTGGCGGGGGATCGTCAGTTTGGAGATGACAAGGCAATCATCGGCGGTATTGGCCGTTTTAATGATGTGCCTGTGGTCGTGATCGGGACAGAGCGTGGCTCGGATCTTGAAACGCGTCTCGAACATAATTTCGGCATGGCCCGTCCGGAAGGTTACCGGAAGGCCATTCGTCTCATGAAAATGGCTGACCGGTTCAAAATGCCGGTGCTTACATTCGTCGATACGGCTGGTGCCTGGCCGGGGATTGATGCGGAGGCACGTGGTCAGGCAGAGGCCATCGCGCGCTCTATTGAGACCTGCCTTTCGATTCAGGTGCCTCTGATCGCGACTGTGATTGGTGAGGGTGGTTCCGGTGGTGCCGTTGCTCTGGCCAGTGCCGATCGCGTTCTGATGCTTGAGAATGCGATCTATTCGGTGATTTCCCCGGAAGCCTGTGCATCGATTCTCTGGCGTGATCCCAAGATGGCTCCCACTGCGGCTGAGGCGTTGCGTCTGACTGCTCGGGATCTCAAGAAATTCAAGATCATAGACCGGATTATCCGTGAGCCTGTCGGTGGCGCGCAACGTGATCCGGAAGCGACGATTATTGCGGTTGGGGCTGCCATTGAGGAGGAGCTTAAAGCTCTCTCCCCACTGGAAGGTCCAGCGCTCCTTGCGAAGCGTCGGGAGCGTTTCCTGGCGATTGGCCAGGAAGGACTGGCCTGATCAGATTTTGAGGGGGAATATATTCTGCCTGAACTGAGTTCAGGCAGCCCCTTGTTCAGGTTCTCCTTCTACGGGTGTTGCGCCCGTATCGCTGATAAGAGTCTTCAATTTCTCGGAAACGCTGTCGAGAATTGCAGGATCTGTTCCCTTGGCGACCAGAGTTACCCCTTTGCGCCCGTCTTTGAAGCGCCAAGGATAGGAGCCGATATCGATCAGTGGCTCATCTTCCTGAATTTTCCGGAGCTTGTCGGAGATAAGACTCTCATAAATATCCACAGCATGCCATGCGCGTGACTGGACTGGTGTTCCCCGAGGTAATTCGGGGAGCAGCTCCATAAACATGGACTGCATGATCGACGGAACGCCGGCCATGACATGTACATTGCCAATGGTGAAACCGGGGGCGACTGAGACGGGGTTTGCGATCGGTGTGGCGCCTCTCGGCAACATGGCCATTCGCTGCCGTGCCGGTGTGAAATTTTCCTGTCCGTAATGTGCCGCCAGAAGGGCTGCACTTGCAGGGTGAAGTTCGAGAGGAACCCCGAACGCTGCGGCAATGCATTCTGCCGTGATGTCGTCGTGGGTTGGACCGATTCCGCCTGTCGTAAAGACGTGATTGAAACGGGCTCTTAATTCATCAACCGTGCGGACGATGACTTCATGAACATCCGGGACAACGCGGACTTCACGGAGGGGTAGCCCGATCTCTCCCAGATTTTTCGCAAGAAAGCGCAGATTGGCGTCCTGTGTGCGTCCTGAGAGGATTTCGTTGCCAATAATAAGCAATGCTGAAGAGGGGCTGGTTTTTGTCATGATCAGCTTTTTCTGGCGGGTGGGAACGTGATTTCAGAGAAGGTCTCGCAAAAAGGGCAGCAGGGGTTCATCGGCGGCGGGCATGGGATAGTTCGCAAGTTCATCAGCCGTTGCCCAGGCCAGAGCCTGTCCTTCCCGTCCGGTTGGGGTGCCATTCCACTTTCTACAGACAAAAAGCGGCATGAGCAGGTCAAATGTTTCATAGCTGTGTGATGCGAACGTAAGGGGGGCGAGACACGCTGGCGTTACGTCAATGCCCAGCTCTTCGCGAAGCTCACGCACAAGAGCCTCTTTCGGGGTTTCTCCCGGTTCGATCTTTCCGCCGGGAAACTCCCAGAGACCAGCAAGCGATTTGCCTTCAGGACGACGGGCGAGCAGGACACGGAAATCAGTATCGATCAGGGCGACGGCCACGACCAGAAGCAGACGACGTTCATGTCGGGTTGTAATGGTAATCCTGTTGTCCTCTTCTACTGTTCCCGGATGGAGATCGTTTCGTGTTATCTCGAAGTGGAGAACGGGTGCGTTGCCTCCACGGGCCAGAAAATATTCCTCCCCGGTGCCTGTCTGTCGAAATCCGTTATACGTGAGAACGGCTGACGAGGCTGGATTGTCGGTTGCGGCGACGGCAGTGATGCAGGTGACGTCCGGAGTTTCGAAAATCTGCCGGATGACTGCGTGCACGCATCTGCGCGCAATGCCTTTTCCCCAATATGCACGCCCCAGCCAGTAGCCCAGACGTGCATGTCTTTCCCTGTTTCCTGTGCGTGTGAAGGTAAGACCAATGCATCCGATCAGAGTGTTTTCGGAATTGAGAATGGCGAGATGGATCGCGTCACCATTGCTTGCCTGCCTGATTGTGTCGGCAACCCATTCCTGCACTTTTTCTTCAGGATAAGGGAAGGGCAGGCGGCTGAGCATGCGCACGACGCTCCAGTCATTCACCAGCCGGTGAATGACTTCGGAATCGGTATTGGCAAGAGGACGAAGCGTGAAGCCTGTGGGGATCACGCTTTCCGTAACGGTGTTTTCAGACATGACTTCATGACGCGGTTGGGTTTTCGTCCGGCTTGATACCACATTCGGCCAGAAGAGCGCGCAGGGTGTTGATGACCGGGAAGACTTCCTGATTATGATCGCCTCCCAGCTCGTTCCATGCCTGTTGCTCCAGAGTGACGATTTCACGATCTTCGGCGAAGATACGATTTGTGAATGCCACGAGAAGGGGCCAAGCTGCCTCGAGCAGGCCGGGGACTTTCAGCCGTTTGACTGACAGAAGACCAAAGGTCCTGTTGGTCAACTGGTCCTTGTCCTGCGGGGTGTAAGCGATGAAAAGATCCATGACTGGATCCTCGTCACCTGTCTGAATGCGGAGCGTCTGATAGGGGTATTCGGTTCGGACGGTCATGACATCGCGATCAGCGAACTTGTCGGAAGCATCGCGTCGCTCGCCGAAGATGAGAGCTTCACCCCAGGGCTGTTTTCCGCCTGTGCGGGCGAAGGAATATCGGGCCTCAACCATACCGGGTTCGCGCTTCTGCCCGAGGAAGCGGGGACGCATTTCCCCCATCTGTTTCATGTGCATGAACTGATGGTTCATATCCATCAGGTTTTCATGCATGAAGCTGTAGTGACATGGAATCTGATGGCCGAATTTCCGTGTCTTATATTTTGGATCGGAAAGTCTTGCCAATGCTGGCGGCAGCGTGACCTGATCTGCGCGTTCCGGATCTCCGGGGAAAATGAAGATCATCCCATCCTGTTCGCGGCAGGGATAGGTGCGGACACCATTCGGCAATTTGCCCTTGCCCAGATAGGGAACATCAATGCATCGACCGGAGCGGCCATAGGCCCAGCCGTGGTAGCAGCATTGGACGGATTGCCCTTTGACACGTCCTTTGCTGAGAGGAACCTGACGATGTGCACAGCGATCTTCCAGAGCGAAGACGTTTCCGGTTTCTGGTCGAATCAGGGCGATGGGCTTGTCGGCATAGCGCGTGCCGATGGTTTTCCCGGCTTTCAGTTCGTGTGACCACGCGACCGGGTACCAGAAATCTGGATTGCAGTGAATCCTGCGAAGATCGGTTTCTGAATTTCGGGGAGTTTCAGAAGCGGTTTCGAATGACTGACTCATCATACCTCATTTCTTCTGCTCCGCTGGAGAAATTGCCGCCTGGAAGCAGATGGATCATAACACCAGGCAGCAATTGCGAAAGGTCAGAAATAGAGGGGGTTAGTGAGCGGCCGGGCGAACTGCGGTAACTTCGATTTCAACCAGAAGTCCCGGACCAGCGAGGTGAGAGACTTCGAAGGCTGAACGCGCAGGAAGGTTGGGCTGGTCCTTCGTGCCGAAGAATTCCTTGTAGGCACGCATCATACCAGCGAAATCCAGGTTTCCGGTTTTTGGATCGGCTACCATGTAGATATGCATTTTGACGACATCCGACATGGACAGATGCATGGAACCCAGCGTGTCACGGATATTGGTGAGTGTGCCACGGGTTTGCGCTTCGGTGTCTCCGAAAGAGCCTTTGGCGACAGGCTTGCCGTCTGCGTTGATGCCGGGGGAGGCCGTTCCGCTCAGATAGACGGTGGACATGCCAGCGGGGACTTCAACGGCCTGTGCAATCGGGAAGGTGCTGCCGGGTTTCTGGTAGCGGATCACACCTTCTGCCGAGGCGGATGAGGCTGCCAAGGTCAGGCCTGCGATGGCGGCCAATGCTGTGATTGTGCGCATGTGTCAGTTATCTTCCATGGTGATTGTCGGCTTCATGGCGGCTACCTCTTCAGGTGTGACCTTGCCGGGGAAGTGGTTGCCGAAGCTTGAGCGGATATAGTTGATGACATCGGCGATCTGCTTGTCACTCAGCATTCCTGAGAACCAGGGCATGTCGCCGTGGCCATTCAGAACGATATAGATCGGATAGCCGGTATTGAGCAGTTTCTGATCGCCGGCGAATGCGGGAAATCCCGCACCGGCACCCATGGCGCCCTTGCCGTCGGGCATATGACAGCCCTGACAGACATGCTGATAAACCTGCTGACCGGTTGTCAGGGGGCCGAGCGACCCGACGACAGCAGTGGCTGTGTCGGCGTGGGCGGGCGTTACTGAGGCTGCGGCGATGAAGCCTGCCATAACGGCAGGCAGGAGGAAAAGGCGACGCATCAAGCGGCTCCCATAGCGCGTTTGTGCAGACGACTGATGGCGTCCAGAGATGACAGAATCGCACCTTCCTGCCAGCAACCAATATAGGAAGCGTGTTCGCCGGCAAGAACGATGCGGTTATCGATGGCGACGAGGTCTTTGTAATGCGCCTTGCGTGCCTGTTCAGACCACATGGAGCAGCATCCGAGCGTCCATGGCATGCGGCTCCAGGCGAGGCTGACGCCGTTCGAAAATTCCTTGCGATATTGCGCGTGAATTTTCTGCCCCTGCTTCAGTGCGTTTTCGATACGCTCCTGAGGTGTCATGCCCGCGAAGTCGTAGGCTGCTGGACCGAACATATAGCCACCCAGAAGAACGGCGGGTCCTTTGGTGAAGGTGCCGGCGGATGGGTACGATATCTGGCTGATCTGCTGGTCCGTGAAGCTGATGCCACCGTAAATCTGCTCGTCTTCTTCCCAGAAGCGGCGCTTGAATTCGAGGCCGAGCTTGACGGATGAGGCATAAGGAACTGCGGCAATAGCCGCTTTCATCGGGCCGCTGACCTGAATGTCGAGCTGTGACAGGATAGGAAGCGGAATGGTGCAGACGCAGTAATCGGCTTCCGTCGTCTGGGCGGCGCCGCCATTGGCCATGTCATTCCACTGGATCTGTACGCCCTGATCATTCTGATGAATGGCGGAGACCTTGGCGTTAAGGCGCACGATATCGTGGACCTGACGCATGAAGCCCTTGCCGATATTGTCCATGCCGCCAACGGGCTGGAACATCGTTGTCTGCATGTCCAGACGCTCGAAGAACGAAATGTCGTTCCACGCGTGGGCTTTCAGGATTTCGCTGCGAGGGAACACATCGGAATAGGTGGGCGCGCCGGTCATGCCGCCACCCTGAGGTTTGTCGAAGCCGCGACGGAGTGAACTGCTTGCGCCTTTTGCCCACTTCCCCTCGGCGTTCAGCCCGCCCCATGCACGCATGGCTGATGCCATCTGTGCCAGTTCGTCAGGGGTCATGGCATCATCCAGCTTGTGCTGGTCGATCGATTTGGCAATCAGTTCGGCGGTGTAGCCGAAGAAGTCGGATGCATATTCGCGATAGCGAACCGGCTTGCCATCGAAAGCATTGGAAGAATGCACGTAGGCATTGTGGTTGAGCTGGAGGAACGGCTCAAGAGCAACGCCGAACTGCTGGCAATAATGCAGAAGGCCCTGATGGTGATAGGGAATGCGCCATGGGCCAGGATTGATGTAGTTGCCCGGTGCGAAATTGACTTTCTGTGTGGCTCCCCCCAGTTCCGTCAGGGTATCGCCACCACGCAGGGAGATATTACGACCGCCGCCACGGTTCTGGAATTCAAGAACCTGGACCGTATATCCGGCTTTTCGCAGTTCATAGGCAGCCAGGAGTCCGGCGAGTCCTGCGCCGAGAACGACGATGCGTGTTCCTTTTTTCGCACCGCTGAGATTGGGTGGACCTGTGAAGTCCGTTCCCATGGCGTGGCCGAGGGATGTCATGGCCTGATACAGGCCGGCACTGCCGGCGAGTACACCAATCCGTGTCAGCATCTGACGGCGAGTAGGCGCCTGACGCTGGGTCTCGTCTGTCATTAAGAAAATCCTGGCTCTGAAGATGTTATTTTATACGGTGCGACGTCAATCCGTTACCTACATGGATCAAACGGATGTTGCAACATTCTGGCCTTTCGCAAAATCGCAGCGCACAACAAAACCAAGCCTGACAGGTGATTGGTGAGGCTAAATTATTTTTCAGAATCTGGCAGTCGTTGCCTGAGCGTTGCGCATATAACCATAAGTGTGGCGCCAAGCCCCATTCCAAACATCATGGGAATGAGTGAATTGCTGGCCAGCCAACCCATGAGACCTCCGCTGACGGCTCCAAAGGCAAATTGCAGCGTTCCCAGAAGAGCGGATGCGCTGCCCGCGTGCGAGCCGTGGTGGTGGAATGCCAGTACGGAGGCATTTGCGCCGACAAACCCCAGAGAGGCAGTGCAGCCGGTGATGATCAGACAGATGATGAGAGGGTTGCTGGCGGTGATGATGTGAAATGTTGCCAGAAACAGCCCGAGAGAAGCTGTGCTGAAGCAGACCGTAATGCCGGCGATCATCAGGCGCGAGATTTCAAAGCGGTGAATCAGATGACCGCTGATCTGGTTTGCCAGAATGAAGCAGGCCGCATTGACGCCGAAAAATAGAGCAAAGCTGCTTGGGGTGAAATGCAGCATCTGCTCGAAAACAATCGGCGCGGCACCGATATAGGCAAACGTGACAAATGTTCCGGCGCTTGAGATCAGGGCGCACAGCAGGAAGTTGGGTTCCCGAAGGATACGGGCATAGCGAACGATGATTGCCGTCGGATCAAGAGGATTGCGTCGGGAAATAGGGAGGGTATCCGGCAGGATGAAGCTGGATATGATGATGCTGCATAATCCGTAGATTGTGGCGATCCAGAAAATCCAGCGCCATGAGCCAAACATCAGCACCGCTCCGCCAAGGGACGGGGCCAGGACGGGCGCAACACCGAAGATCAGCATCAATTGCGTCATGATGCGTGCTCCGGCCCTGCCGGTGGCCACATCGCGCACGATGGCGCGTGGAATCACGGCTCCGACGGCGCCGCCAATTCCGGCCAGAAAGCGGAAAAAGCAGAACGAATAAAAATCGGAGGTCATCGCGCAACCGGCTGATGCCAATGTGTAGATCATCATTCCGATCAGGAGAGGCTGACGGCGTCCGAAACGGTCGGATAGAGGTCCTGAGCAGAACTGTCCAAGAGAAAGGCCGATAAACCATGTTGCCAGCGTCATCTGCGCCGAACCGTTTCCGGAACCCAGACTTTGCTCTATCGCCGGGAAGGCCGGCAGATACATATCGGTTGAAACGGGACCGATAGCGGTGAGCAGCCCCAGAAGTGCAACGATGTTGTAGGACAGAGTGTCGGGGCTGGAGGAGGGTGCGCTGTCAGAAGATGCGTGCGTTGAGGAGGGCATAGGAAATCCATCGCCGCTCTGGCGAGAAAAGAAGAGAACAATGATGTGTCCGGCAAAGCCTGTCAGCCCATAATTTTGCAGGGCGGACCTGCCGGGAATGGTTGTCAGGCAAGGGATGAAGCGTCTTCCAGTTCCTCTTGAGCCTCAAGCCAGATTTCCTCGGCGCTTGCCAGTTCCTTGCCCAGAACGGACAATCGCATGGTGAGTTCTGTCAATTCCGCGGCCTTGCCATCGCTGTAAAGTTCCGGATCTGCCATACGCACTTCAATCTTTTCCCGCTCTGCCGTGAGCTTCGCTATCCTTGCTTCAGTGTCGCGGATTTTCTTGCGGAGTGGGGCCTGATTTTTTCGTGCTTCCGCACGTTCCCGACGCTCTTCCTTCCGGTCTGTGCTGACCGGGGCGGCTGCCTTGTTCTCCATGCGTGCCGTGCGAGCGCGGTCCGCCAGCCACGTGCGATATTCAGCCATGTCGCCATCGAAAGCCTGAACGCCCCCGTCCGCGACAAGCCACAGGCGGTCTGCTGTCAGTTCAACAAGGTGAGGATCGTGGCTGATCAGGATCACGGCCCCGGAGAATTCCGAGAGAGCTCGGATCAGGGCGTCCTTTGCATCCAGATCCAGATGATTGGTTGGTTCATCAAGGATGAGCATCTGGGGGGCATCCCGTGTGGCGAGTGCCAACAGAAGTCGGGCTTTTTCACCCCCGGAAAGCTCTGCAACACGGGTTTCGGCTCGCGCGGCGTCAAGGCCAAAACGTGCAAGCTGTGAGCGCACGACCGTTGGAAGTGCTTTTGGAAGAGCACGGCTCATATGCTCGATGGGCGTTTCGTTCAGAACCAGCTCTTCGGTCTGATGCTGCGCGAAGTAACCAATTTTCAGGCGAGGATTGCGGAACATCTGGCCCGAAATGGTGTCGAGACGTCCTGCAATGAGTTTGGCCAGAGTCGATTTGCCGTTTCCGTTGGCTCCAAGCAGGGCAATCCGATCTTCCATATCGATGCGTAGGGAGAGATTGCTCAGAATGGGCTTGCCGTTATAGCCGGTGCTGACGTTATCCAATGTCAGGACAGGCGGTGCCAGCTCTTCTGGAGGCGGGAAATCGAAGCGGGTTGGTGTGTCTTCGACGACTGATTCAATGACCGGCAGTTTTTCAAGAGCTTTCAGGCGAGCTTGTGCCTGCCGTGCTTTTGTCGCCTTGGCGCGGAAGCGGTCCACGAAGGATTGCATATGGGCGCGTTGTGTCGCGATTTTTTCAGCGGCACGCGCCTGTTGCAGTGCCTGTTCTGTTCTTATGCGGACAAAATTTTCATAACCGCCGGGTGTCAGGCTCAGCTTGCCTTTGTCCAGATGGGCAATGGCATCGACGCAATTATCGAGCAGGCCACGATCATGACTGACGATCAGGGCAGCGCCCGAAAAGCGTTTGAGCCATGTTTCAAGCCAGATGGTGGCTTCAAGGTCCAGATGGTTTGTGGGCTCGTCAAGGATCAGCAGGTCGGGGTTCAGGAAGAGGGCAGTTGCGAGAGAGACGCGCATTCGCCAGCCGCCGGAGAAATCGGAGACCGGGCGCAATTGTGCTGCCGCGTCGAACCCAAGACCGGCGAGGACAGTCGCAGCGCGTGCCGGAGCGCTGTCTGCGTCGATGGCTGCAAGGCGTTCGTGAATTTCCGCAATACGGAGTGGGTCTGTTGTGGTTTCGGAGTCGTGGAGGAGGGCGGCCCGTTCGGTATCACCTTCCAGCACAGTATCGATCAGTGATGTCGGGCCAGCCGGTGCTTCCTGCTTCACACGCGCCATGCGGGCGCGGCTGGCAAGGCGGATTGTGCCGCCATCAGCGTGAATATCGCCCGCAATTGCGGCCAGTAACGTTGATTTTCCTGCGCCGTTTCGTCCGATCAAGCCAATCTTGCGGCCGGGTTCGATGGACAGATCTGCCTGATCAAGAAGGGTGCGGCCCGCGATACGAAGTGTCAGATCAGAAATGACAAGCAGGCTCACCTTGGAAAATCCTCTGTTCCGCGCAGGTTTCGGAGCGAGGTACCTACCAGTCTGCGCGATAATGCTCTAGATGGGCGGCCATGCGAAATTGTTATTTAATGGTTTCGCGAATTTTTTTCTGTCTGGAGTTGGTCTGATGGCTGTTGAACGTACTCTTTCCATTATCAAGCCCGATGCAACACGTCGCAATCTGACGGGCAAGATCAATGCTGTCTTCGAAGACGCAGGTCTGCGCATCGTTGCTCAGAAGCGCGTGCAGCTGACGGAAGCTCAGGCTGGTGCATTCTATGCTGTGCACAAAGAGCGTCCGTTTTATGGCGAGCTCGTTTCCTTCATGATCTCCGGCCCGGTTGTGCTGCAGGTTCTGGAAGCAGAGAACGCAGTTGCGAAGCATCGCGACGTTATGGGCGCAACCAACCCGAAGGACGCTGCTCCGGGCACCGTTCGTGCTGAATTTGCCGAGAGCATCGAAGCCAATTCGGTTCACGGTTCTGACAGCCTTGAGAATGCTGTGAACGAGATCCGTTTCTTCTTTGCTGAGACCGAAATCGTCGGCTGAAGAAATGGTATGCACTGCGCGGCTTTGAGTCCGCAGTGCATACATTTTGATGGAGATATCGTTTCCCCGATTGTGAGATTATTTCACTAAATAATATAGTACATTATAGATCTGAATATTGTCGTTTTCTGCAGTGAATTTTATATTCATAAAATTGCATTTTGAGATAGTGTATAAAAACTTCATATTCCCTCGAATGTGTCCGAGGAAAACGGGAACAACATCATGAGCAGTGCTGTGCAGATCCAGACATACCGAACGCTGGATGCGGATGGGGTGCGGGATTTCATTGCTGCGCATCCTGCTCTGGCGCAACGTTTGGGAGGTCCATCCACGGAGTGGTCTGTCAGGGAGGTCAGTGACGGCAATCTCAATATGGTTTGGTTGCTGCACGGTTCACATGGTTCTCTTTGCGTCAAGCAATCCCTTCCTCATGTTCGTGTCGATCCAGCATGGAAAATGCCGCTTGATCGGACATTCTTTGAAGCTGCATGGCTGCGAGCGGCGACCCCTTTTGTAAGGGGAGGAATCCCTGATTTTCTTCATTTTGATCAGGATATGTATGTCCTTGTGACGGAATGTCTGGATGACTGCGTTATTTTCAGCAGGCTGCTTTCAGATGGGCAGGGTGATCCCATAAGTGTGGCTCGGGAAATCGGGTGTCTGACAGCGCGTCTGGCTGTGGGCACGTCCTATTTGTCTTCACCTTTTGAGAAGGTCTGGGAGCAGGAAAGAGTTTTCCTGAAAAATAAGTCTCTTACGAGAATTACAGTCGATCTGATTTTCACAGATCCTTATATTGATCACCCGCGCAACCATTTTCACCCAGCTTTAGCGCCGCTTGTCGAGCGGCTCCGGGCGGATCAGAAGATTCATCGGGCTGTTTGTGCGCTGCAACAGATTTTTCTGACTTCCAAGGAATGTCTGTTGCATGGCGATCTTCATGCAGGTTCGATTATGGTTGGAAACGACAAAATCGCTGTTATCGATGGCGAATTTGCTCTTTCTGGTCCTGTGGGATTCGACTGCGGGCTCTTTATTGGCAGTCTTGTGATGGCTGCTTTCAGTGCTGAATCTGTTTATCGAGACCAGATTTTCCAAAGTATAGATATTTTCAAAGAGTCTTTCAGGACAGAATTTCTTGGATGCTGGTCAAGGCGACCTGACAATGGTGATCTTGCGCCGTGTTCCCTGTCGGGCCGAGATCAGGAAGATGCATTCATTTCTTCTTATCTTGAGAAAATATTTAGGGAAGCAAGAGGCTTCTCTGCCTTGGAAATTATAAGACGGCTGACAGGATATGCGCATACGCCATATTTTGCACATCTGCCGGAGGCCTTGAGTGGTGAGCGTCAGGCAGAAGCATTGTCTTTTGCATTGTCACTTTTGACTGAAGATCAGGTTTCAGGTGGGTAAATGCGTTGTCGCTAACTGAGGAAAAGATTTGCTCATTTGTCGTTTCGCGAAAAATCCAAAACAGACGGTCTGAATAAGAGCAACCAGAAGAATACCCGTGGAGGATAAATCTCCCTCATGCAACGCGCGCTTGAGAGCGATGGCAGCAAGCGCTCCGTTTGAACAGGTAAGAAATATCAGGAAGATAAAATTGCTTTTCTCGAGTGGAAAGGTAAAGGATGCCGCAATAAACAATATGAAAACCGTATAATATATCAAAGATGAATCTGAAGAAGATATAGTTCCTGTTTGTGAGGCCGCAATGACAATAAGAAGAGTTATTCCGGCAATGCATCCCGCGCAGCATCCAGAGGTCAGTCGCGCCAAAAACAATGTGCCGCGGGTGTCGGCACCTTTGCGTTGCCGAGATCTGATCCAGAGGCGATTTCCGGTATAGAATAAGAAAGCTCCACCGAAACCAAGAATCAGATATCCCCATTTGACTATTGCACCACCGTAACTTCCGAAATGTAGCGCAAAGAATGCGGTCAGAACTGCCATGCCACGAGACTGATGACCCGGAAGATACTCAGCCGACAGAATATGTCCGGTCATCGGGTCCAGAGTGGCAAATCCGCCTGTTGGTCCTCTCATGATAAAACGAGTGTCATGGCCGGTTACACGCAAGACCGGGCCTCCTCGACCTCCCCGCGCATGTTCGGCATATTCGATCGTGTCTGGAATGAATCCGGGTGCTTCCTGTGCCAATGAAGTAATGATTTTAGTCGGAATTAAAGGAAATCCGTTCGCGGGTGGAGGGGTAAAGGGCGTTATGGGGCGCTCATGTCCTGGCATTTCATGATTTGTGGCAGGGGAGGCAAATAATTTCTGTTCGATGGCATAGATAGGTTCATGGAATGCAAAAACGACGGATGTCAGCGCCATGACGAGATGAAAAGGGAGTGAGAAAAAACCAAATAGATTATGGATGTCGAGCCATGCCCGTTGTTCTGCGCCTTCAAGGCGAACAGCAAAGAGAGTTCGTTTCAGTGCGGGGAGGTAGACAATGACGCCTGAAACCAGAGCGAGAGCATAGGCAAGGGCGATGGTTCCCATGATGAGTGAGGCAGGGGCTTCGGTGAGGGGAAGTCCGACTTTCCGATGCAGGGTATCAATAAAAAAAGCAGTTCCCGAAGGGGGGCTGGTTATTGTGATCAGGCTTCCGTCTGCTGCCAGAGCTGCGGAGTTCATGACGGATGGTGCATGACCGCGATTATTTGCTTTTTCCGGCCACATCACGCGGCCTGGTTTCTGGCTATTGGGGTTCAGGACAATTGTGTATGCCTTGCGTGCTTCGGGATGCGCGGCAAAAACCTTATTAAGAAGCTCCGGCGTCTGGTCAATCGGAACGGCCTTTGGAAGTGTGGAAACTGGCGTCAGCCAATTTTGTAGTGTCTGTTCAAACATGCTTACAGAACCAGCATAAAACGCGACGAACAGGAAAAGACCGGTAATGATTCCGGCCCAGCTATGAACTTCGCGGTAAACGCGGACGATATCGGATCTGATCATGACAAACCAGCATGTTTGAGGAGGGCGAACAGCGCCCATAGGATAAGAGCGGACCCGCTAAGGATCAGCCATGCCCGCAGGCCGGATACGAACAGGAAGCAGCTACAGATGCATAGGGTCCAGATAAAGGCGGTGAGCCACATGAGTGCTTGTGAGGAAATGGCCATGGGGCTGGCATTTGCCCCGCAGAGGGTGCCGGCAACAGCCAGGATAGCGGTGGATAGAAAAGCCCCGGCGATCACTCCGGCCGAAAGCTGCCCTCTCCAGTGTTGTATCGTCAGATTTCTGTCATTCATTTTGAAGAACCGTTATGTTTAACAATAGAAATAACAAAAGGCAGAAGACTGCATGAAATCATTAGCAATACGATCACCATGAAGCAGGATGCTGCCTTACCTTTTGCGGAAAGAAAAAGAGAAAGGGAGATCAATAATGTTACGCATGCACCCATGAAATATAAGCGAGGTCTGGAGGATGTTTTGACGGCGATCTGCTTCGGAGAAGAGATGTAGAAAAGAATTCCGGCAAGGAGACTAAAAAAAGTGGCCACGCCGGAGAGGAAAGCGTTTTCTGTCACCACCGGTATTCCAGCCTCATGGTCAGGCTTCGTCCTTGACCGTAATAGCAGGCAGAGACTGCCGTGCAGGTCGCGACAAAGCGCTTGTCAGCAATGTTTCGCATGTTGACCGAGAAAGAGAGGCCGTCATAAAGCGGATGCGCTTTTCCGACATCATAACGCAGGAACATGTCAAAAAGCGTGTATCCTGGAATTGAGAGAGTGTTTGCGGTATTCCCGTAACTGTGCCCGGTATAGCGGACTCCTCCACCAATCCCCATTCCCCGGAATGTGCCGTGCTGGATGCGTTGATCAATGAAGAGAGATGCCATCCATTTTGGGGCCTGCGGCAGATAATTGCCAACCTGCTGACTATAGTTTGAACGCGTTATTTTGGGGTCGCTGCGTGTGCCTGTGAAAATGACTGCCATGTCCCAGGGAAGTGTTGCTCGCCCTTCGAGTTCGAGCCCACGTATGCGTCCTTGCCCGGTTTGAACAAGGCATGTGGCTGTGCCACACATTTCTCCACCCGGAGATGGGGTTGTCATATTGTTTTGTTTGATCTGATAAGCCCCGAAGGTGATATAAATTGATTTCTTATATTGATAGCGTAGACCAGCCTCATACTGATCTCCTGTTGTTGGTTTAAATGGTGTGCCATCAAGAGACGTAGATGGGTCCGATACCTGAGGCTGAAATGAAGTGGCATAGCTGAAATATGGGGCCAGACCGAAATCAAACAGATAGACGGCGCCAGCTCTCCACGTAAGTTTCTGAGATTTTGTCACGTAGGTTTTTTGAGTCAAAATGTTCAGAGTGTCATCTGTTGCCCAGTCCTGACGTCCACCGACTGTTACGCGCAGCTTTTCGATTTTGATCTGATCCTGAAAATAAATCCCGTTTTGATGAGAAACGGTTCGGGTATAGACTTGTGGGGACATGTTGTCGGCATATCCCAGAGATCCTCTGGGAACAGGATCAAAAATATTCAGCGTTGGAAGAACAAATGCTGAATTCACAAGATCCCGTGAGCTTTCCCAGTTTGTGTAGAAATAATCAGTACCGATAAGGAATGTATGCGCAACGGGACCCGTTTTGACGTGGCTTTCAGCTTGGGTGTCCATAGTAACACCCTGAGAGCGTCCTCGTCCCTCAACGGCCCTGCGGTTTACGGTTTCTCCCGGCACGCATCCGGCAAGCGTCGCTGGGCATTTGGCGAGTGTGTCTCCGGATAGTACGGTCGCTCTGTAAAGGTTATCGATGTAGGTATAGCGGGTGTTGTTGCGAATAGTCAGATATTGGCTGAAATAATGCTCCAGAAACGAGCCAAAGAGAGCCTGTGTACGGTTGAATTTATTCCAGTCAGGTTCACCTATATTTGCGTTGTTTTTGATGTAGCGTCCGTTGGATGGCAATAATGTTCCCGTCTGGGGAAGGAACTGGAAAGTGGATCCTCCTGCATCACGTTGATATTGGGCCAGAAGGGTCCATGAAGATTTATTGGCATAGTGCCATGTGAAACTGGGAGAAACGTAATAACGGCCATTGGTAACGTCATTGACCTGAGTTCCGCCATAACGTGCGACTGCGACCAGTCGTCCCTGAATTTTCCCGGAATGGTTCAGTTTTCCTGAGATGTCTCCGGCCAATTGCCCTTGCCAGTTTTCAAGTTCAGTGAAACCTGCGGTTTGCGCGAAGAAATCTCCGTGTGTTTTTTCCGTGGGTTTTTTGGTCGTCAGGTTGACGATACCTCCAGGCGCTGTCTGGCCGTAGAGCGCTCCGGATGGGCCTTTCAGGACTTCGATCTGTTGAAGGGCAAACGGATCGAATGATGTGCGTGTCCACTGACCTCCGGAAGGCAGGCGCAAGCCATCAACAAAGTTATTATTTGAAGAAAAGCCCCCGGCACCAAAGCCCCTGACTGAAACTTCATCAACACGACTATCTATTCCTGAAGGTTCCGATTGAACACCAGCAGTATATGCCAGCGCATCGGCAATCGTCGGAGAGGCCCGCAACTCAATTTCATCCCGGGAAATAATAGATATTGTCTGAGGAGATTCTATGATTGGTGTTCGTGTTTTTGTTGAAGATGTTGCATGGGACAGACCCGTTGCCGTGACATTGATGATTTCTGTCTTATCGTTGAATTTAGATGTTTTTTTATTTTTTGAATCCATTCTGTGTTCAGCCGCATGAGCGCGGGGGATTGAATATCCGGCAAGCATCACAGAGACGATAAATCGAACCAGAATGGGTGGTTGTTGCATGAATCATTTTCCGGGTGGCGAAGAACGAGGCGGTATATCATGCAATTAAGAATGAATGTCAATTGCAAATGGGTAAGGAAATGTTTTGTCATGTGTGTCCAAAATTTTCTGTCAGAAAATAAGGATCCACAAAATCATATTATAATAGAGTAGGAATGATATTTTTATGGATTTTTGAGATATGTCTGTTTTACGCTGTTGTAACAGAGTCATTATGGGCGTGCGCATATGGGGGCCAGAATTGCATTGATGGAGATATATTCTGATTTAGAATAACATTATAAATATATGTAGATGAAATATAGAATATATGTATGTTTATTAACGTTACATGGTGACAGATATATAAATAAAAATTTTCTATATAATTTATTGCACAATATTTCTATCAATAATCATGTGTGCATCAAATAATTTCATTCATTAAATTTCTCCGGCAATGATGTTGACCTTTTTGGTTTTATTTCTGATCAGATGCATCCTGATTTTTCTATTATTAAGATAATCGCGGGAGTTTAAAGAGAGCGTGTCTGCGCAGACGCAACAAGGGCAATGGTGGCGGCCGGTTTTGCCCACGCTGCCGGTTTCCGTGTTCCCACCCGGCTGGGTCGGGTTTGTTCTTCGCACATGGATTTCGCTCAGCCTTGCACTTGCTGCGGCGTTCTGGTTGCAGATTGATGGTCCTTCCGGAGCTGCGGTCACGGTAATGATTCTTGCCCAGCCACTCCGGGGGCAAGCATTGTCCAAGGCGTTCTGGCGTCTTCTGGGAACTTTGGCCGGGATGCTGGCTTCGATTGCGCTGGTCGCTGCTTTTCCGCAGGAACGCTCAGTCTTTCTTCTTGGTGCAGCTCTGTGGATGGCGTTTTGCGCCTTTGTCGGTGTGATTGAGCGGAATTTTCGGTCCTATGGCACATTGCTGGCTGGATATACCGTCGCATTGGTCGCGCTTGGCAGCATGAACCGTCCGCAGGATGTGTTTGATGTTGCATTTGCTCGTGTCAGTTGTATCGGCATCGGGATTGGTGCAGTCGCCGTTGTGAATGTTGTCAGTGGCGCGCCGGAAGCATGGCGCGGTCTGGCGCGTGGCATGGACAGGATGGCCCGCCGAATTCGTTCTCTAGGACGAATGGCGCTCAGAGGTGAGGGGGTTCCTGATATGTGGGAGACCACGGGACTGGTCTCGGAAGTTCTCTCGCTCTTGACGCAGATTTCCTATGCCCGGATGGAGATTGACCGGGCTCCCTTGCGGCTGGCCGGAGCGCAACGCGGAATTGTTGGCATGCTGGAGGTGATCGGATGCAGTCATGAGCTGGCGATCGCCAGAGGGGCTGGTCACGTTTCTCCGCTGCTTCTGGAGCATGTCGAGAAATGGAAAGACCATAAAATCTCCAGAACTTCCCGCGAAAATATCATGTCTGTCATATGGCGGCAGATCAGGCAGGAAGATCCTGATTTCAGACCGACGACATATGATGCTTATTTTCTGGAGAGGGCATCAGCTCTGATCAGCAATAATGTTCATATTTTTACAGGCATGAATACGTTGCTGCATGGCGCACCGTTGCGCGACATGGAATTACGTGAAGAGCTTGGAAGTCACACTGACCTGATTTCAGCCCTGATCGCGGGATTTCGTGTTTTTATTGGCTTTGTTCTCGCAGCATTATTGTGTGTTGCTCTCGGTCAGCCTGATGATCGTATGGGACTTGCCCAGACAGCCTTGACGCTTGTGCTTGCAGCCACAGCGGTGGATACGGTCAAGTTCGGAACTGGCGCGTTGATAGGAATTCCTGCGGCCTCTCTGGTGGCGTCCGTGATGCATTTTTTCATTTTGCCACATGTTACAGATATGCCCGCCCTGATTTTGGTGTTTTTCCCGCTGGTCCTGATCTCATGCTTGGCGCTCATGAACGCAAAGCTTGGTGCGATCGCCTTCAATTTCGCAGTTTTCCTACCAGTGATTATCGGCCTTGATAATCACTATTCTATGGATCCGGTGGGGTTTGTGGACCGGTGTGTTTTCTATGTCATGTCGGCCGCTCTTTCTTTTATCATTCTGGTTCTTCTTTTGCCGTCCAAACCAAGATTTCAAAGAATGGAACTTGTGATTTCTTCGGGTCAGGATTTTGAAAGGCAGAGGTCCGGTCGTGGGGAGTTGATGGGACCAGAGCTTGTCGGACGTCTTTATGATCGCCTTTCAATGTTGCAGGCACGCAGCAGAAGGATCGTACGAACAGGATCTTCTGCAAGGCATGTTTTTAATCGTGTGGCGGGTATTGAAGGTTTCACCATGACGATCGCGCGGCTTCGTTATGTTTTGGTTCAGGCGGAAAAATGGCCACGCCTTGCAAAAGTTGCTCAGGATGCACGTCGGGAGCTTTTCGAGGAAAAATATGGGAACATGCAGGATCAGCTCACTCGCCATGCAATGATTTTCCTTCAGCTTTCAGAAAGCGGAGAGGAAGATGAAAGAGTGAGAGCCTTGACCTGTGTGGCGGGATTGCAAGCTGTTTCAGAAGCTTTTTTGCGGAATCACAGGACGCTGACACATTATGGTCTTACAGTTCCCCGTGGAGCGGCATAATGAGGCAAGTCATTGATCTTGAAGGCGTTCTGGTTTCAGCCTTTGTGCTGAACATGGGGTTAGCGCTCGTAACCCTTGCGATCCTTCGATGGTTGTTAAGCAAATTCGATCTGTGGCGTTTTATCTGGAATCCACCACTGGCCCAGTTTGGTCTTTTGATCATTCTGATAGGCCTTTACACACTTATGATATAGAGGAGCGGGAATTTTGTTACCGCGTGCATTGCGCCTCATACGCTTATCCATGACACTGGCCATTTTGGTGGTTGCGGCAGTCGTTGCCGTTGTTCTTTGGGATTATTACACGGCATCTCCGTGGACACGTAATGGTCAGGTACGTGCCCAGGTTGTGAATATTGCTCCGCGTGTTTCCGGACAGATCCAGAAAGTCAATGTGAAAGACAATCAATTCGTTCACTCCGGTGATGTCCTTTATGAAATTGATCCTTTTGATTTCAAGGTGGATCTTGAAGCAGCGCAGGCAAAAGTTGCTGAGGAAAAGGCCGATCTGGAATTCAGGCAGGCGCAGTTCATGCGACGTCAGGACATTCCGGGAATTGCAGTATCTGTTGAAGAAAAGCAGCAATTCAGAGCTGAAGCTGCTTTGGCGAAAGCCAGGTTTGATGCCGCAGAAGCGCAGTTGCGGCAGGCGCAGATCAATCTTGATCGCACCAAGGTCAGAAGCACTATCGACGGTTATGTAAACAATCTGACCATGTTGCCGGGAGATTATGCGACGGCAGGAAAACAGAACATTCAGATTGTGGATTCAGGTTCTTATTGGGTCGATGGATATTTTGAGGAAACCAAGCTCAAGCGTCTGCATATTGGGGAGCCGGTCCGGGTTGATCTGATGGGATATCATGATCCTGTTTTCGGACGCATAGAAAGTATTACACGAGGAATCGCAACAGATAATGCGGCTTTATCCACTCAGGGATTGCCGTCCGTTGATCCTGTTTATACCTGGGTTCGTCTGGCGCAGCGCGTTCCAGTACGCGTGAAGCTGGAGAAAATTCCTGACAACATAACACTTGTTGCCGGAACGACAGCGACGGTATCGATTGTCAGTGAAGAAGGTCGCCGTCATCATATGTCGACGAAAGACGCGCTGGAGCATTTAGGCGATGACCTGAGGCACATGACCGGACGCTGACTTGCTGTCGGTGCCGGCCAATGTGCCATCAGATTACTGGTGGATGCTGGCGGCGGTGATTTCGCCGGCAGGTGAAGGCGTGTGAAGTCCGCTATATTGCAGGACTCCAAAGGACATTGTCTCGTCAGGTGTTGGCAGAAGCTTGTCGTTCCATCCACCGCCAAGGGAACGGATGAGTCCGACAGTTGCCTGCTCGGCTCTTACCGCGACGCGAACTTCGGATATCCGTGCATCCAGAGCTGCTTCCTGAGCAACAATTGCATCAAGGTAGCTGGACAGACCGCCTCTATAGAGGGACATCGTCATGTCCTGCATCTGGATTGCCGTGCTGGCGGCACCCTGAAGGCGGATATCTTCTTCGTGAAGAAGTTTGACCCGGGACTGTTCGTTTTCCACTTCACGGAATGCTGACAGGATCGTTGCGCGATATGTATCGCAGGTTTCCCGATAGGCAGACCATGAATATTGAAGGGCAGCTCGACGCATGCCGCCTTCAAAGATAGGCATGGAGGCTGTCGCGCCATAGCTCCACATGCTGTTTGCCAGTGTCGCCAGATTGAAACCACCAGCGTCAAAGCCACCATTCGCATTCAGCGAGATATGTGGATAAAACGCAGCGCGGGCGATACCGATGGATCGGTTGGCCTGAGCCATTTCCCTTTCTGCGGCTGAAATATCAGGTCTTCTCTGCAGCAGCTCGGATGGGATGCCCATGGGAATGGCAAGCTTCCGAAATGAGAATTCCGTTTGCGGCGCAATATGGAAATCTTCGGGAGGCGTGTTTGTCAGAACCGCGATGGCGTGTTCGGTGATTTCCCGTTGCGCCCGGACATCGAGTTCAGCAGCCTCAGCAACAAAAAGCCTGTTCTTGGCACGGGCAACATCAAGCTGCGGAGCCGCCTGATTCTGAAGCTGCGTTGTCGTCATTTCGACGGCTTTGCGATAGTAATTGACGGATTGGACATAAATTGCGTCCTGCGCATCATATCCGCGCAGTGCAATGTAATCTTCAGCCAGATCAGCTTCCAGACTCAGGCGAGCGCCTGCAAAATCGGCCGCTTTTTCCTGAGCGGCATATTTCTGCATCCGAACCTGATTGCGGATTTCTGACCAGAAATCAGGCTCCCATGATGCCAGTCCACCATAGAAGGTGTCGCTGGCTGTTGTTGCTCCCTTGTAACGGAAAAGGGAGTCATCGGATTGCTTATTGTCTGATGCACCAAATGCAATTCCAAAATGTGGAAGCAGGTCGGCACGTGCTTTCATGACCAGAGAGCGTGCCTGCTCGAAGCGTTCGGCAGCAGCTTTCAGGGTCGTGTTCTCCTTGACGGCCTTGTCTTCCAGATCGTTCAGAACCGGATCGTTCAGCATGGTCCACCAGTTCAGCGGAATCTGGTCGGCCGCCGGGTTGGCTTTGGCGAAGGGAGCCTGACCATTCCAGCTTGCGGGAACGATATAATGCGGTTTGACCTTTTCATAGGAAGGGGCAAGGTCACAGCCGGAGAGTGTGAGGGCAGTCCCCAGTGCAGTGATGCACATGAGGCTGCGACGTATGGCGAGGTTTTTCGTCATCCTTCAATCTCCTCGTCCTCATTATAGCCTTTCGCAGGAACGACAACGCGGACTTGCTGACCTTCGAGAAGATCGGCAGGTGGATTGCGGATGATTTTGTCATCTGCCTGCAGACCGGTCAGGACGTCGGTATGTGTGTCAGCCATGCGTCCGGCCTGCACGGACTGGAAGTGAACCTTGTTGTCCTTATCAACAATAGCGACCTGCAATCCGGGTTCCTGGAAAACCAGAGTGGATGTCGGGATGTTCCATATTCCTTGTTCTGCTGGTGCAGTCAGGTTTACGGAGGCAAAGGTTCCCGGCCAGATCAGATGATCGGGATTATCAACGATAAACTCGGTGACAGCTGTTCGTGTATTTGGATCATATCCTTTTGCGACTGTCAGGAAGTGTGCCTGGAAAACCCGTCCCGGAAACTGTGGGATGGAAAGCGTGGCGGTCATTCCTGGTTTCAGAATATATGAAAAGCTTTCTGGAACAGACACAAACAGACGCAGTTTGTCCATTGATGAGACGGTGAACATCTGCTGGGCATCATTGCCTGCACTATGTCCGCCACCCCCGGCGCTGACATAGTCGCCGACGTTGACATTACGTGATGTTACAAAACCATCAAAAGGAGCAACGATGGTTTTGAAGTTTTCCAGAGCGGTGAACTGATCAACCGTATGCTGGGCAGCCTGCATTTCTGCGTTGGCAGCTTTTTCGTTCGCATCAGCGACAGACACGGACTGTCCGGAGACTGCATTCGCCTTGGACATCGCATGCCAGCGATTGGCGCTGACGACTGCGAGGTTGTATTTCGCTTCCTTGGCGGCGAGATCGGCTTTTGCCTGTGCATACTGCGCATCAAGGCTTGGTGCATTGATCTGGGCGAGAACATCGCCCGTTTTCACTTCTGCGCCGTAATCCTTGTCCCAGGATTTCACATAACCGGATGCCTGAGGATAGATCGGCGCCTGGTACCAGGCATCGACCGTTCCCGGAAGCGTGAGAGAGACTGTCTTCGGGCCGGGTTTGGGCATTGTGACCTCTACATCCGGAATGGAGTTGTAGGCAGTCACTTCCCGGACCTCATGCGCATTGTGCATGCGGGAGACGATTACATAGCCTGAGCCTAGCGCAAGTGCGCCCACGCAGACAGACAGGCTGAGATATTTACTTGCGCGGGCCATTACACAGTCTCCTTGCGGACAGTTTTGCGGCTGTAGAGGATTGCGTAGACACAGGGGACAAAGAGGAGTGTCGAGATTGTCGCGACAATCAGGCCACCGATAACGGCTTTGCCCAAAGGTGCATTCTGGGAGTTACTGATGGACATCGGGACCATACCGACGATCATCGCAGAGGCAGTCATGAGCACCGGACGGATACGTCCATATCCGGCTTCCAGAGCTGCCTTGAGTGGCTGTCCGTGCAACTCCAGACGTTCCCGTGCATAGGACACGACAAGGATGGAGTTTGCAGTGGCAGTGCCCATGCACATGATGGCTCCGGTCAGCGCTGGCACGGACAGATGTGTGCGTGTCAGGAACAGGCTCCATGCAATGCCGGCAAGAGCGCCGGGCAGGGCGGAGATAATGATGAACGGATCAAGCCAGGACTGAAAGTTCACGACAATCAGGAGGTAGATCAGCACAATCGACACAACCAGACCGCCTGCCAGTTCCATATAAGCGGAACTCATTGTCGTAGCCTGACCTTCGATGTCGACGGCTGCGCCACGTGGCACTTCGTTGCTTGATGCGGCAACCTGCTTGGCAACGCCATTCAGGACTGCCCCCAGATCTTTCCCTTCTGCGGAGACATAAATGTCGAACGCAGGCATGGAGTTATAGTGCGAGATTTCGCCCGGTGTACCGATTGCCTTGATCTGACTCATGGCGCCAAGAAGCTGGAGTGAGTCGCCTGACGGATTTCCATCTCCCTTGTCGACAGGAATTGTCAGAAGATCGTTGTAATGTGTCAGTTGGTTCTGGGGCACATAGGTGTTCAGTGTGAAGGTCACACCCATTTTGGGGTCAAACCAGTATTGCGGATCGACCTGAGAACTGCCTGACAGTGTCATCAGTTCGTTATCAGCCAGATCGCCTTCATCGATGCCCGTTGCCTGCTCGAAGGTACGATCACCTTCCACAAACAGGGTTGGGGTGCGCATGGTCTGCTGTAGGGATACGTCGGCTGCACCAGGAACCTTGCGGATCAGGTTAGCGAGCTTGACTGCATATTTATAGTTTTCACGCAGATCTGGACCGGCAACTTTCACGTCGATTGGTGCTGGTGATCCGAAGTTGAGGATTTTTGCAGTCAGATCAGCTGGCTGGAAGGTGAAGACCGTTCCGGGGAAGCTGGCTGACAGTCCGCGTCTGAGAATGGCACGGTAATCCCATACGGGGGAGGCATCGTTGCGCAGTGTTATGGTCAGGTCGCAGTCCTGAGCACCGAGCGTTGGTGTTGGAATGAATGCCTGATTGTGGGGACCTTCAGGAAGTCCACAATTGCTGATGATATCTTCCGTTTTCCCCTTGAGAAGCTGCTCGATCCTGTCACTGACCAGCGTTGCGGTGCGGTTGGTGACTTCGATACGGCTTCCCAGAGGAGCACGCATATGCATCTGCAACTGGCCGGATTTGACTTCGGGGAAGAAGTCACGTCCGGCGACGAAATAGAGGCCGCAGGAAAGAACGGACAGTCCCATGAAGGTGGCGACGAATTTCCCACGATTGTCGATCAGGCGTTGCAGAAGCGCGCCATAGTTTTCGCGGAAAGTGGTGAATTTGCGTTCAAACCCTTTCTGAAAACGTGTGAAGGGATTGTTACCATGAGGGAGAGCTTCGTGTTCCTGCCCGTGTGCACCCGGATGGACATGCCCCTGCAGCAGGAACTTGGCCATTGTCGGAACCAGTGTTCGCGACAGGATGAAGGAAGCCACCATGGCGAAAATGATCGCTTCTGCCATTGGCATGAACAGCCAGCCGGCAACGCCGTCCAGACTGAAAAGCGGTAGCCAGACGATACAGATACATGTTGTTGAAACGAAGGTCGGGATCACGATCTGGTTCGCAGCATCGATGATCGCCGTTTCTAGCTCTTTCCCCATTTCAAGATGTGTATCGATATTTTCGATCATCACGGTCGCATCATCGACCAGAATACCGACGGCCAGAGCCAACCCGCCCAATGTCATGACATTGATGGTCTGTCCTGCCCAGCCAAGTCCGATGATGGAGCAGAGGATGGCGAGGGGGATGGAGGTTGCGATGATGACGGTTGGGCGCCAGGAGCCAAGGAAGAGCAGGACGACGAGTCCGGTCAGGATGGCTGCGGTGATCATTTCGCGCATAACGTCGTGGATTGAGTCTTTCACAAATCCGGACGCATCGCTGATGATGCTGATTTTTACGCCTGCTGGCAGAACCGCCTGAAGACGGGGCAGCATTTTTTTTACGCCATCAACGACATCAAGAGTTGAAGCTTCACCGCTTTTCATGACGACCATGATGACGGCCTGACGACCCTTGACCAGAACACTGTTCGTCTGGGGATGTCCGCCACGATATACGTCTGCGACATCGTGAACATATACGACCGCGTTTCCAATACGTTTGATCGGAATGTTGGCAATATCTTCCAGGGTTCGCGGTGTGGCGTTTGTCTGGACCATCCAGTCTGTCGGACCGATTTTCTGGTCACCGGCAGGGCGGACGATATTTTGTCGGTCAAGGGCGTTCTGGACGTCCATGGCTGACATATGATGTGCCTGAAGCTGCTGCTGATTGAGCGCCACCATGACAAAGCTGTCCATACCACCATAGGGATGGGGAACGACGGCTCCGGGAATGGTCACAAGAAGAGAGCGGATACGGATGAATGCCAGTTTGAAAAGATCAGACGGAGTGAGTGTGTCTGACGTCAGTTTCAGGGTGACAACCGGGACCGAGGAGGCTTCCAGACGCATGATCATCGGTGCAGCGATATGTTCGGGAAGCTGCTGCAGGACGGTCTGGGAAATTGCGGTGACGTCTGCTTCCGCAGCGCCAATATCCGTGCCGGGCTGGAAGTATATTTTTACGATACCACGGCCGTAATAGGAATCCGCCTCCATGTGCTGGATGCCCTCAACCGTGGAGGTCACACCCTGCTCGAAGTTGTACATGATACGTCCGGCAAACTCTTCCGGAAGCATGCCGGAATAGGACCAGACCACCGCGATCGCAGGGATCTTGATGTTCGGGAAAACGTCCGTTGGTGTTTTTCTTATTGAGAGAATTCCAAGCATCACAATAAGAATTGAGAGAACCACGAACGTGTAAGGCCGCCGCAAAGCGGTGACTACGATAGCATTCATCGATCTGCCTTACATGTGAATAACTATAGGGTCATGAGCGGCGGTTCTGGATGGCTGACGTGATGGGTGGAGATATGGCTACCCATCTCAGGCATCAGCCGCTAGACATGTTTTGAAATAAATCAAACTTGTGGATAGGCGATATGAAAATATTTTTTAAAAGGGGGAACTCTGGGCGATTGATCTGTCCTCTTGTTGATTTTATTGAATAAAAATTCAACTTTCAGTGAGGTCTCTGGATCGCGAAGAGGCTGTCAAGCCGTGGTGTGAATATATACAGACATGAAATGAAATATAAATTCCATGTCTGGGTGATGATTCATTACGTCCTGCAAGAGCACGCAGTCGTCGCAGGACATCTTAAAGAAGGTCAGAGAGTCCAGTCGTTTTGATCTGACGCTTTCGGCTCTTCATTCTCTTGTTTGGGGACGGACACGCTTCCGACGCCGTTGATTGTTTTATCGAGAATTTTCGGTTGTTGTGTCAATTTTACGCTGCCGGCTCCATCAATGGAGATATGAGCCCGATCTGACGGGCCAGCCTTGACGCTGCCTGCTCCATCCATCGTGAGATCAAGATTTGCAATCGTCATCGCGGACAGGTTGACGGATGCGGCGCCATTGATCGTGACGGCAACAGTCTCGACATGACCACTGCCTTTAACACTGCCTGCGCCATTGATTGTCAGATTGAGAGAGTCCCGGTCATAATCCTGCAACGTCAGGGCATTGAAACCATTCAGAACGATGTTCTCGAGTGTTGAAGACGTGATGTTGATGGTTGCGGAGTTATGTCTGGATGACCAGCTCAGGAATTTCTTGCCGAGATGCGTGTCGTCAACTTCAAGATTGTTGTCCTTGATGATCAGATGATTGACGAGTGTTTCAGGTCCGCTGACTGTGATTTCCGGCGTGTCACCTTTGCGAATGATGATCGTGCCGGGAATGGCGATGGCAATCATCTTGCTGTCGTTCCACGGGATATGTCGGATCACAGCGGGGCTCGCACTTTCATCGTTCTCGTCCCACAGATTGACGGACGAAAAACTGACAGGTCCGCGCCATGCGGCAAGTGTGAAGCTGAGCATGGAAACGATCGCGCTTCCTGCGGCCAGTGTGGCGATGCGGCGGATCATGCCAGAGTTTCCTTTCCGACTGCGTGGGGTGGTGGAGCAATCAGGCGATAATGTGCGCGTCCGTACTGTATGAGCAGATTGATGATGCCGATGATGAACAGCAGGCTGAAGGTCGCTGCAGACAATCCGCCGCTGGCCAGGGACAGGCTGATCAGGACATTCTGAAGCCAGTCAGCGTTCAAAATGTCGGCCCCGAGCAGGGCGAAAGGCAGCATGATGCACCCGGCCAGACATATCGCGGTGCTGGCGATGATGACGGCGATGACCATGATGCCGACAAACAGAAGAACTGGCAGGACGACGAGAAGATCGAGTGTTGCCAGACCGATAATGCCGAATATGGCGCGGAGTGCGGATTCAAGGCTGCGCTTGTCTTCCCACTGGCGCACGCCTGCTTCGGCACGGAGTTCTCGCGCCAGGCGGGAGGGATCTCCGAGAGACGTCGCGATGTCTCTTTCCGATCGTCCGGCGGCAATCCCGGATTCAAAGTGCGCCTCATATTCGGCAATGGTGTCGTCAATGAAATCGCGAGGGAGCCCTCTCAGGCCAGAACGCAGTCTGGACATGAAAATGTCGCGATCCGAGTGGGAATTATTCATCAAGCGTCGTTCCTGACTGCTTTGCTGACGGTGATTGTTTTCTGATCCGAAGATGCGCCGGGAGGCGCGTCATCAGAAGCCGGACGAAGAAGGGCCGAGACCGCCGATGCGAAGCTTTCCCACGCTGTTCTCTGTGCTGTGAGACTGCTGCGACCCAGATCGGTCAGGCTGTAATATTTCCTTGGTGGTCCGGAAGGAGATTCAACAAAATACGTTGATACGATTCCATCTTTCTGCATCCTTCTCATTAGTGGATATATGGTACCTTCTCCCATGCCGATGGCTTCGGAGAGTTGGCTTGCAATGTCGTAACCATAGGAATCAGCGCGGGCCAGAACGGCCATGACGCAGAGTTCCAGTACGCCTTTTTTGAACTGAACGAGATTGGGTTCCACGGTTGCGGGGTGCTCCGGGCTCTGTGTGCGTCCTATGATTGTCTATCGGAAGGTTCCTTGCATTGCAAGGTACCATTTTATGAAAAATATTCTGCGGATGTGATCGTCGAGGAAAGACTGTCTCTCGACGGAAGGTGACTGGCTTTTGTATGATCCGCACATGATTATCGTCACCGGCGGAGCCGGCTTCATAGGTTCATGTCTTGTTGCTGCTCTTTCCGCGCGTGGGCTGGTGCCCGTCGTGGTGGACAGGCTGCGTTCAGATGGGAAGTGGCGCAATCTTCGTCACCATCCTCCGGCGCAGATCGTGCAGCCGGAAGATCTGGATGCTTTCCTTGCAACTGCGGAGGATGTGGAAGCGATTTTCCATCTTGGTGCAGTCAGTGCGACGACCGCGCGTGATGGTGATCTGGTCTGGAAATCCAATGTTGAGCTTTCCCAGAAGCTCTGGCGTTTCTGCGCAAAGACCGGTGCGCGGCTCATATATGCTTCTTCCGCAGCCACTTATGGAGCGGCAGATAAGCCGGACGAGTTTCATGATGGTCTGACAAATCTTGAACGTCTGGAGCCGATGAATCTTTACGGCTGGTCCAAGCATGCCTTTGATCTATGGGCGCGGGCAGAGGTTGAGGCTGGGGCTGCTCCGCCGCAATGGGCCGGTCTGAAATTTTTCAATGTTTATGGTCCGGGTGAATATCACAAAGGATCAATGATCTCTGTCGTGAAGGTCAAATATGATGAAGTGGCGGCGGGAAATCCTGCACGTCTTTTCCGTTCTGACCGTTCTGATCTTGCCGATGGTGCGCAGGCCCGGGATTTCGTCTGGGTTGGGGATGTCGTCGATGTCATGTTGTGGCTTTACGACAACCGGACTGTGAGTGGCTTGTTCAATCTCGGGACTGGTGTTGCGCGCAGCTATCTGGATCTGGCGCATGCAGTGTGTGACGCTGCCGGAAGACCGCGTGAAGTCAATTTCATCGATATGCCCGCCGCGCTGAAAGGGCAGTATCAGTCTTATACCTGTGCCGACATGACCCAGCTCAGGGTTGCGGGTTATTCACGGACATTTACGTCTCTTGAAGATGGAATCAGGGATTATATTCGCGGTTATCTTATGCCGGGATGTGATCCCTGGGTGAAGGGCTGGCCGTTAAAGACTGTCGATTAACTGTCCCCGGCGCTGTCCCATGATACCGAAATGATGTCCGGATGCCCACTGAGTGGGCTGAGACAGGTCGTCAGGGCGTCACTGTTATTGGCAGAAGGGGCAAGGCGTATCTGAACCGCGATCGTGTCTTCGTCTTTTCTGACGAAGGATGTGCTGTCGATCCGGAATCCGGCTTGTTGAAGGTCGTGGTCCAGTTTTGAAGACACAGTCTGTGCTGCCCCGTCATGTATGGACATACGGATCATAAAGCCGGCTTCCGGGTTTTGGGACTGAGCAGGCAGGCGGTCCACGATCTGCACGACGCTGCGCAGGACAGTATTTCCCGCGATGATGAAAAAAGTCAGAAGCCCAGCTTCAGCCAGCATATCGCTGCCTGTGCAGGCACCGACCGCGGCGGAACACCACAACGTTGCTGCGGTGTTCAGTCCGCGGACATTGGCACCCTCCCGGATGATTGCACCAGCGCCCAGAAATCCGATGCCGGAGACGACGTAGGCAATGACGCGCAGGGATTGAACGTCTCCCCCGAGCCTTTGTGCCAGATCGACGAAGGCGGCTCCTCCGAGAGCGACGAGTGCATTGGTGCGAAGACCCGCGCTGCGCTGTCTGTATTGTCGCTCGGCCCCGATCAGGGGGCCGAAAACAAAAGCGGCCAGAAGGCTGACGCTGCTGTCACCGAAAGATTGCAGATTGAAAGTTTCGATGAAGCGCATGATTTATCCGGACAGCCTGAAAGCAGGAATGACGTTCAGGTTACGGATTTTCGAAGTGGGTCTCAATGTTGCGTGTGAAGTATTATAATAAGTTCACACAAGATTATCTGTCAGCTGTTGTGATGCTTCATTTGAATGATGTTTAATCTCTTTTCTCACAAACGGCGAATGCACCGAAACCCGATATGCGAAGTGGGGCTGTCAATCGGCTGGGGATAGCGTGCGGCAGGACGATAGCGCTGGCAGTACTCCGGTGCGCATAGATGCGACCCCCCTTTGATCACTCGACGAGGGGAAAGGGGAGTTCCTGCATCGCTTGCTGTGCGGGGTGCGCAGCAGCCGGATCGGGGTTCAGTCACATTCAGACTGAACCAGTCCGCGGTCCATTCCCAGACATTTCCGATCATGTCGTGCAGGCCAAAGTCGTTGGCGGGGAAGCTGCCGACGGGTGATGTGCGGAACTCTCCCGCTGGTTTGGCGCTTTTCCAGGGGAACTGGCCTTGCCAGGTGTTGGCCATGATGCGGCCATCGGGCTCGCGCACATCGCCCCAGGCAAACTCCTTGCTTTCAAGGCCGCCCCGTGCAGCATATTCCCATTCATTTTCTGTCGGGAGCATTTTGCCTGCCCAGTCTGCATAAGCCTGTGCATCAGACGGTGCGATATGCACGACGGGGTGGGTCGGCCGATGGTCGATATTGCTGTCCGGTCCTTCCGGATGTCGCCAGTTTGCCCCGAAGATGAAGCGCCACCAAATGGGATGCATCAACGGCACAGGCCCGGACGGTGGACTGAAAACCAATGATCCAGCTATGGCGCGTTCAGGAGGCATGCCGGGATAATCTGCTGGATCAGGCGGGATTTCGGCCAGGGTTACATGGCCGGTTTCATGAATGAATCTTGAAAATTCTTCGTTGGTAACAGGGGTTGTGTCGATCATGAAATCAGAGACTTCCACCCTGCGGACTGGTGCTTCTTCCGGATAATGGTGGTCAGATCCCATCAGAAAGGAACCACCTTTGATGTGCATCATCGGGATGTTGGACGCTGATGCGGTCATGTTGCCCCTCTGCGGCTGGTTGACACTGTGTTAATTTACCGGAACGATCTCGGCGCGTCATTTTTCGAAGAGCAGGAACATTTATTATGGCACGCGGTCTGTCCAGGCGGAGTTTTTTTGCGGCAGGCGCTGCGCTGTCAAGCGGTGTTATCTCTGTGCCTAAGGCTATGGCAGCTGTTTCAAGCCCTGTGCATGATGCCGCTTTCTGGCGGGAAAAGCGTCCCAATATCCTGTTTCTGCTTGCAGATGACTGGTCCTGGACCGGGGCCAACATGCATGATGATCTGATGCTCAAGGTGCCGACATATCGACGTCTCTGTGCAGAAGGAGTGCGGTTTTCCAATGCATTTGTAGCATGCCCATCGTGTTCCGCTTCACGTGCGTCGATCCTGACGGGACAATGGCCGTGGGAACTGGAAGATGGGGCAAATCTGGCTGGAACGCTGGATTCAAGATTCCAAGTCTACCCGGAGTTGCTGGAGCATAGTGGCTATTTCGTTGGCATGACCCGCAAGGGCTGGGCGCCGGGGCAACTGGCGCCCGGGCATCGAACCCAGAATCCGGCAGGGCAGTCCTATGTGGATTTTGCAGCTTTTCTGAAGCAGCGACCAGATGGCGCGCCGTTCTGCTTCTGGTTTGGCAGCCATGACCCTCATCGTCCTTATGAAATTGATCGTGGGGTGAAATCCGGCATTGATCCATCGGCAATGAAAGTGCCGCCTTATCTGCCGGATGCTCCTGAAGTTCGTGGTGACATGGCGGATTATGCGTTTGGTGTTGAACGGTTCAATCGGGAAGCAGGGGAACTGATTGCCCAGTTGGATGCGATAGGGGAGTTGGAAAATACATTCATTGTCATGACCGGAGACAATGGATGGCCATTTCCACGGGGCAAGGCATCACTTTATGATTCCGGCATTCATGTGCCCTTCGTCGTGCGATGGGGCGGGATTGAAGAGCCGGGTCGGACCGTGGATGCAATTATCAGCACGACAGATCTGGCACCAACCTTTCTGACGCTTGCTGGCGTGGCAATCCCGCACGATATGGTCGGAGTCAGTCTGTTGCCATGGCTCGACAAGGAAGGAAAACTTCCCGAGCGTGATTACACTCTTGCGGGAATGGAACGTCATATGGATGTGCGCCAGACAATCGGCTGGGGATATCCGATGCGTGCCCTGCGGACGAAGGATTTCCTTTATATCCGTAATTTCGAACCTTCCCGCATGCCTGCCGGAGTACCAAGCGTCCATCCGCAAACCCGTGAATCTTTCACGAACAATGTTTATGCCGGATATGGCGATATCGATCAGGGACGCGCCAAGGCCTATATCACGACCCATCAGAATGACCCGGCCGTGCGTCCCTTTTTCGATCGTGCAACAGCCTTGCGTCCGGCGCAGGAACTCTACCGTATTACCGATGACCCTTACGACATGAAAAACCTGGCATTTGACCCGGCTTTCAAGACCGTTCTGAACAAAATGGATGCTCAATTGACTGCCGAACTGAAAGCATCTCATGATCCGCGGATCGAGGGACATGGCGCATTGTTTGATCATTACCCGACTTATAACGATCCCGGATTCAAGCGGCCGGATGTCATTTGATCACGATCTAAAGTGTCTGTAGATACAGTTTTCTTGAATCTTTAGGGAGTTTTCCGGCGATGGCGTGCGGTGCCATTGCCAGAGCTCTATCAAGCTGCCCGGGTGCAGCCTGATGGTTTGTAAATGCGAACTTCAGATCGCGGAAATTCACGTCCGTGTTGTCATTTTTAATGGATTCACAGCCTTCGGAATGTCATTCGCGAAGGCTGTCTGGTGAATATCAGATTGCAGAAACCGGCGTTACGTCAAACATCTGAATTCTGCTTCAAACATTCCTTTTCCTCAGAATGTCGCGGACAGACTCATGTTGAATGAACGTCCCATACCGGGCAAGGCACCCAGCATATCGGTGATTCCGGCTTTATAATCACCGATCGAAAGCCCTCCAAGCGGCAGGTAGTATTTCTGATCAAGCAGATTATCAATACTTGCATTCAGGGTCAGCATACGCCAGCGGTAGCTGCCGCCAATACCAAAGAGGGCATAACCCGGGGTTCGTGGCTCGTTTCTGATCCAGTCAATAGTGTTCTTTGATTTTACGAGTGTTACCTCGGCATAACCGGACCAGTTCTCCCATGTTTCATGCAGGGAAATGCGTCCATTCGCGGGCATCTGGTGATAAAGCCCGGAGTGCGTGACCTTATCCTGTCCCCGGACCCAGTTGATGTTCGCAATCAGCTCACCGCGTCCCCATGATGGCGTATCCCACAGACGCTTCGATGCATTGGCATTAATGCCATAGGACTGGGCGTTGTGGTTTGCAAAGGTGAGTTTTGAAAGATTGTTGGATAGAGATCCTGTTCTGTAAACATTAATGTAATTATGTGTATATGTATAGAACGGTTGAATTTTTACGCTCCATGATCGGTGGCTTGCATCATGCGCGTCGAGTGTAAAACTGACAGTGTTGGCAATTTCAGGGCGTAAATTGAGGTTCCCAGTATAGCCATTGCCATCACCGAACCAGTTGACCATTGATGTTGTCATGTTGCCTGTGCCCCAGGCATAACGTTCATAGATATTGGGTGAACGTGTTTTACGGGCATAGCCTCCTTCGATCGAGAAAGTCTCCAGAGGCTGCCATTTTCCCGTTGCTGTGACATCAAAATTTATATCGGTTCGACCGCGCTGTGCTGCATTGAAAGCCTGTGCCGACATCGCATCGGACATGTTCATCATGCCGGTCCATGAATAGGGTGAAACGGTGCCCGTATTCATCATGACAATATCATTGCGAAGCCCCAGTTGGGTGCTGAATGTCGGCGTCCATTGTGCATCCCATTCAATGAACTGACCGAGAACGTTCCGATGGCCATTATTGATGTTGTGAAACGTATTTGGTCCCATCATCATGCTGCCCTGCAAAGGTGGCCACCAGTCATTCAGACCATTGTAATCGAATGAATTTCCAACTTTCAGAGTGTGTTTCCGTCCAAGAGGAATGGTTGCCTTTATGGAATAAGATACGTTGCGGGCATCTGTATTCATGGGCATGCCGGTCGTAGGCGTGTGTCCACCCTTGTCATTCATCATGTTCATCACATGATCGACGCGTTGCCAGGAACCACGGACTTCCAGCATGCCCCAGTCGAAATCGCCGGTATATTTTCCGTTCACGAAGGTCGAGCGATTGTTGGTCATGTCCATATACTGGTTCGCGAATCCCTCATAAGGGATATCCTGCTGCCCAACAGTTACGGTGAATTGGTGATTATCTTTCCTGAAGCCGGCGGTAATGGCCTGATTGAAGGACAGATAGCTGGTTGAACGGACCTGCCTGCTGTTGCTGCCACCCGTATGATAGTTGCTGGCATGAGCATAAGAGCCACTCCAGCGCAGGCTGAACATGTCATTGGCGACTGTTACGGACCCGGATGCTCCGGATGCCCCTCCGTTGCTGCGGTAGGTTCCGGTGGCGCGACCGGTGACGAGAATTTTTCCGGGTGCCGCAAACTGGGGATCGCGTCGTTTGACCTCGATCGTTCCGCCAATACTGTCACCGCCGACACTGACTGGCGTTATGCCCGGAATGGCAACGACTTCGGAAATCATGTCCGGATCGATATAGGACATCGCCGGGTTCATATGGTTCGGGCATGCGGATGGAATGCGCATGCCGTCGATGGTTGTCGCCAGACGATCATCCGCCATTCCGTTCATGACAGGAAGCGCGGAGACGCCTCCTGCTGAATAGGTGCTGTATCCGAGAGTGTTCTTCAGGAGATCCGCAGCGTCATGATCTGTGGTTTGTCTGACCCGGCTTCCAAGAACGACAATATTCTCGTCTTCAGTGCTTTCGAGATGTTCAGTCGATGTCTTGAGTGATGAGGATGCGGTTGTGGTTTGCACACCGCTACTGGCTGCCTGGGCCTTGCTGGAGCAGAGAGCTGTCGAGCTGGCAAGGAGAGTCAGGAGAGTGGTTGCCGTGATGATTTGACGTCTGGCGAAGGGCGCGTGGGTACGCTCATCACCTTTGAGAGCATGGAATGACATGAAGCCTGATCCTGGGCTGTAAGGTCTTGAACAGCCGACAGGAAAGACATCGCAAAAGATTTTCTGGCTCGAAAAGAGTCAGAACTGAAGGATAAAGATGCGCGCGCTCAGCCTGCCGGCGTGGATGATACAGGCATTATGGCTGGAGGGGCGCGTGCCGGAGGCAGGCCATTCGCTTGCTCGACAGGTGGCGCGCGTGGCTGGACCGCGGAAAAAAAGGTTTCCGTGAGAAGGATGGAGATGGAAAGAGGCGCAATGTGACTGCCCAGAATAATGACCGGCAGATGCAGCAGGGGGCAGAGAGGGCACCCTTCGCCATCGGGCGAGAAAGGTGTCTTATGGTGCGAGTGATGGTGCCCCATCATCATCGCGGAATTTGAAGCATCGTGTTCGTCAGCCGTGCATGCGGCCTGCAGGGACGATGAGATGCACAGACCCGTAAGCCTGTGGATTGTATGTCCTGGCAGTTCTCCCGGCATGGTGTTGCCTTGCAGCAGCAGCAGCCCGATAAATCCGGGAAGAGTGAAGGCGACAATCAGCCAGCGAAGAAAATGCCGGGTCGCACGATGAGAAGGCGGATGCATAAGGACGATATCATGGTCCTGAAGATTTGTTCTTTTATGAGTTTTGAAAATCCGGCTGTCAAATATTCATGAGGAATAGAAGGAAAATTTCAGCTTTGCAGCAGGAGCATGCATTACGAAGCCGTGGTGTGCCCATTTGGTAGCCTTGCACTTTCCGGGATCTGTTTTCGTGCAAGAATGAAATAAACCACACCTCCGACTGTGACGCCGATAAACCACGACAGGGATGTCACGATGGACAGGGATGGGAACAGCAGCCCGAGAGAGGCGGCGAGACCACCGATGAGGAAAGCCGGGACCCCGCCATGTCCCCAGCCTGACTGTCCGGCATAGCATCCGTTTTTTCTGTAAAGATCATGAATCCGCAGTTGCTGGCGTCGGATCAGATAAAAATCGGCTATCATGATGCCTGTGACCGGTCCGAGGAGACCTGAAACGATATCAAGCACGTGATAGATATTATCAGCGTGATCGAACCAGAGCCATGGTGCGGTAAAAACGCCAAGAAGAAGCACCAGACGGCTTGCTCTGCTGAAATTCAGATGGCGCGGCATGAGATTGATAAGGTCATAGGCGGCGGGCATGATATTCGCCACGACATTTACTGACAGGGTGGCGAGCACAATAGTTGCCCCACCGAACACTGTGATGATGGGATGATTGAGCGCCAGAAGAAGCTTCACAGGATTCCAGATTGGATGACCAAAGATCAGGACTGTGGCTGATGTGGTGATGATGCTCATCGGGGTGAATATCAAGGCTGTCAGAGGCAATCCGATGGCTTGCCCCAGAACCTGATCGCGTTCTGAACGGACAAAACGGGTCAGATCGGGAATATTCACGGCAAAAGTAGCCCAGATGCCAATCATGCCGGTGACAGCCAGAGCGAAAGCTTTCCAGAAGGCGGCTCCATGCAGGCTGGAAGGTTGTGCGAACAAGGGCCCCGGACCGTGACCAACCTTCAGAGCCCACAGGGTCGCCATCAAGCCAACGATGATGACCAGCGGTCCGGCAAGAAGTTCAAAATTGCGGATTCTGTGAACGCCATGGTTGGAAACCCAGGCATGGAGCGCCCAGACCAGAGCCATTGCTCCCCACATATGGGCCTGCATTCCGGCGAAAGAGCCTGAGAAGGTGGTCCAAATGGGCAGGACGGTTCCAAGAATGGCGTCAGTGGCCTGCGCAGCAGCATATGACTGTATCGAGAACCAGAAGATTCCACAGAAACCTCGCAGCAACACGGGAAGCTGCGCTCCGACCGGCCCGAAGGAAGAACGGATCAGCACGCAGAAGGGAACGCCATATTTCGTGCCAGCCTTGGCATTGAGCCACATTGCGGCAAATAGGACAGCATATCCTGTGGCAACGACTTCCAGACATTCCACGGCGGAAAAGCCCAGAGCCATCAGGCCGGAGGCGGCTTCATAGACGACGATATTGTGAACCATCCCCATCCAGACCGTCGCCATATTGATCCATGACCAATCGCGTTTTCCTGGTGGCACCGGGGCGAGATCTTCATTGATCAGGTCCGGATCGGCATCTGGGTAGAAGGGAGTATGGTGTGGCAGAGGGGATGAAGTGGTCATGGGGCACCGGTAAAAATCTGTCGCCATCATGCCTTATCAGAATGAATATGAAACGATTTTTTTATCATCCTGTTGATGCTGCTCCGCGTACCTTGATGATGCTTCTGGCTCATAGCTGATATGATGAATGTATTGAGATGCTGATCCTGCCTGAAAGTCGCTGATAAGGACGTCACCTGGGTGGCGCTTCGGACAGCGATGCTTCAGAAGTCTGCACTGGGTTGTCGTGGAACGATTTTCATGAGCGAAACGTCTGTAACACTTCTGCTTGTTGCCGGTTGGAAAACTCTGGAAATGGGAGTGGATGACGCACTTCGGAAATCCGGTTTTTCCGTTCTCGTGGCTGCGAATGCCTGTGAAGCGATGGAAATTCTGGAGCAGGGGCTTCCAGACCTCGTTATTGCAGACGAGCATCCCGCTGGGATGAGCGCGGTTCAGCTGGCAACCAGATTGCGTCTTACCTCGGGGGCGCCATTTCTGCTTCTGACTGATTCTGTTGGGCTGGAACGCGAACAGGAAAAGCTGGCGCTTGGGATTGATGCCTGCATCCCGGTTTCGACGGACATCTTCCTGCTCAAGCTTCGCATCGATGCATTGTTGCGAGAAACGGTTGAAGCACGGGATATTCTAAGGTCGCGGGTGTTCCGGCGTCCCGTTGTGACAGTCCTGACCGGAAGCAAGGCAGAACATTCAGACATATCTGTTTTCGTGGAGACGTTGCGTAATGCCGGAGAAATCGTTGATCTGAAGCCGATCGAAAAGCTTTCCGAAGCTACGATAATGACGTCCGATTGCATTGTCATCGATCTGACGGATATGGCCATTTCGGGTGTCGAAATCTGTCGTCAACTGGATAAGCTGCGACGGGGTGGCGGCGAAAGGCAGAGCGTTTCGTCTGTGCGTCTGATGGCTATTGTGCCGGAAGGAGAAGTGTATGGGGCGGGAGATGTTCAGCTCTATGCTGCCGGTGTTGATGAGTGTCTGAAAGTCGGTGTGGACCCACATCTTTTTTGCAGCCGTTTGCAGGCGCTGCTGCGTCGAAAAATTGTTCTCGATGAAATTCAGTTGGTCGATTCAGAGCGTTTGGCGTGTGAGACGGCATTGGAGAATGTCCGCGCCAAGGCCGCTTTGGCTGAAGCATTGGAAGCGGCCAACGGAGATCTCGCGGATGTTAATAAGAAACTGATAGATGCCCAGTCGCAGCTCGTTCAGTCAGCCAAGATGGCATCTCTGGGAGAGCTGGTGGCTGGCATTGCTCACGAGTTCAATAATCCGCTCGCTTTTGTTGTTGCGCATGGCGACACGATTTCACGCTGTCTTCTGGGGGCGTTGGACAGTCTTGAGCAGGGGGAAAAGGACGAAGCCTTCAGTTTGTTGCGCAAGGCTGTGGACAGGCAGAACTCTTCGGCCGTCGGACTTGAGAGGATGAGAGACCTTGTGAACAGTCTCCGCAGTTTTTCACGACTTGATGAAGGAAGGTTCGAATATCTGGATGTGCCTGATGCAATCAGGACCGTCCTTGCACTTCTGGGGCCGAAGCTTGATCTGGGGATTGAAGTGGTCTGTGATTTTCAGGCCCCGCAGCATCTCCGATGTCAGGTTGGTCTGATCCATCAGGTGCTGATGAACATTATCAGCAACGCGGCCGATGCTCTTCTTGCGCCTGCCCGTGTCGGAATGCATGCGAAATCCTGGCCGGAACAGGTGTCAATCGGTGGCGGAAGCGCCGAAGGCAGGCAGAAAGCAGAAGGCCCACGGATTACTGTCACAACGCGTGTAGGGCGTGAGGTCTCTGGCAGAGATGAAGAGGCGTATATTTTCGAAGTTACGGATAATGGCCCAGGTGTTCCTCTGATCATGAGGGAGCGGGTTTTTGAGCCGTTTTTCACGACGAAACCTGTTGGAAGCGGCACAGGGCTGGGGCTTGCGACTGCATATGGGATTGTGCAGGCCCATCGTGGCGCGATACGGATAGGGGACGCACCAGGTGGTGGTGCACAATTTACCGTTACGGTTCCTGTAAGCGGTGATGTTGCAGTATCAGAGCCGGAGTATGTAACGGATGTTTGACCGGGTTGTCAGTGGAATGTCCGTGGGATCGGCTGATCGTCCTGTCGTCCTTATTGTCGATGATGAACCCGAAATTCTGACAGCCCTGAATGACAGTCTGGGCGAGGAATTTGATGTTATCGAAGCCAGTTCGGGTCGGCAGGCATTGGATCTTCTGGTTCAGAAAAACGATGTTGCCGTCATCATCTCAGACCAGAAAATGCGTGGAATGTCCGGTGACGAATTCCTGGTCGAGGCACGGAAATTGACCGATTCCGGGACAATTCTTCTTACAGGATATGCAGATTTCAATACCGTAGTTTCGGCCATGAATCGTGGTTCGGTGATGTTTTATGTCGCCAAGCCATGGGTCCCGGCAGGCTTGCGCGGCATGGTGAGGGAGGCAGCCGCGGCATTTCACACACGTCGGGAGCTTGTGACAGAGCGGGCGCTTCTTAAGGGTGTTTTTGATAATCTTCCAGTAGGTCTGGCATTTTGTGATTCAGATGATCGCATCATACGCTTGAATACGCATGCAGCGGACTCGTTGGGACATTCAGTTGAAGAGTGTCTGGGCCATCGGGAAATCGATCTGGTGACTGGTGCGCGTCATGATGTGGCAGAAGAAGCGGACCCGGAATTTCAGTTGCAGGGCAAGGTTTCCCGTCTTTTCCGTTTTTCTGATTCCGAAGGGGTGGAACGCTGGCACCGCCTGACCCGGACACGCCTCCCGGATGCCTCAGGGCAGGAAGTCGGTCTGTCTGTTCTGATTGATCAGGACGTGAGCGACCTGATGGAAATGGAGCAGCGTTTACGCCAGGCTGACAAAATGCAGGCGATTGGGACGTTGGCCGGTGGCATCGCTCATGATTTCAACAATCTTCTGACTGCCATCATTGGTTCTCTGGATCTTGCGACCGACATGGCGCCTTCCATGGACCCGGCTGTGTCCCGGTTGTTGGAAAATGCGGTGACGGCCGCACGGCGCGGCGCTTTACTCACGCGCAAGCTGCTCGATTTCAGCAGGCCTCGCGATGTCAGTCGTCGCCCTGTGAATGTTCCTGATCTTCTGCTCCAGATTCAGGGGCTGTTGACGCAGGCGGTCAGTCATCGCGGGAGAAAGGGACAGAGCGACATTGTTGTCGAACTGATGCCATTTCCTGATGACCTGCCTCATGCCTCCACAGACCCGGCGCAACTTGAGCTTGCATTGATTAATTTATGTATGAACGCGCGGGAGGCTCAGCCCGATGGTGGTGAAATTACGATTTCCGTTGCGCGGGGTGTGATCAAGGACGCGGAACCGGGCGCCTTGTTGAAAACCGGGGACTACCTTGTTCTGACGGTGCGGGATCGTGGTGTCGGGATGTCGCAGGACATGCTGTCACGTATTTTCGAGCCGTTTTTTACGACAAAGGCGATGGGGGGAGGAATTGGTCTGGGCCTGCCCATGATTTATGGCTTCGTGCGTCGCAATGGTGGTGATGTCCGTGTCAGCAGCCGTCCCGGAGCCGGCACCAAGTTTGAGCTTTGGCTGCCCGCCGCCGAAGAAGGTTTGCAAATGCCGACAAAGACGTCGGATATTGTCGAAGACATTGCTCATGAGGGCGGCAGGAAGGCTATTCTTGTTGTCGATGATGATCAGGCTGTTGGTGCCGTTACCGAAGGTTTTCTTGTTCGTGCTGGCTTGAATGTTGTCAGATGTGATAGCGGCCAGAAAGCGCTGGATATTGTTCAGGAGCGGCCCGATATCGGTTTTGTTGTGATGGATCTTCTGATGCCGGGCATGAATGGAGATGAGTGCGCCAGGCGTATGTCGGAAATCAGGAGTGATCTGAAAATCCTGTTTGTGACCGGGTTTGCCGACCGTGCCGTCCTGCCTGCAGGGGCGCGGGTGATTGGCAAACCCTTCACAAAAGATGTTCTGCTGACCGGCTTGCGTGAAGCGATGGAGAGCTGAACAAAAGGATTAGTTGCGGAAGAGCGGTTGTGACATGTTCTGGCCCGGCTTTTTCCCGGACAGTTTTATTTCAGCCGTGTTTTCTGAAATGAGCGTGAAAGTAACGTTCATGTTACCATCCTTGTCGGTCGCGCTCCAAAGTTTTTTCTTGTCGTCGTATTTGAGCAGATACTGGCTCTGCTGACCTTTCTGCAGATAGGTCGGGAGTGTCAGTGTGACTGGGCCCGTAGCGGAAACAGTGCTGTCAGCCGTGACAGTGGTGGCGGGCAGCCCCATGGATGCCCATGAGCCAATCAGTTCTTTCGCTGTGGCGGTATAGGCGGGTGCTGTGGTGGTGGCTGCATGCAGCGAAGGAGAAACTGCTGCTGAAGAGAGTGCCAGCCCCATAATGGTCATAAAAAGGCGAAAGTGGTTCATGACTGGATGTCTCCATTCCAATGAAATGATATGGTCTTCAGATACTTCATTGTCCGTCAGTGGGACAGGGGCCGAGATCTCTTCTTGAGAGTTGCTTCTGGTTCCTTCATTGTGGTGTTGATCATAAACGGGCAATTACAACGTCTGTGAAACGAAATGGTGGGAAATCAGGAGATGGCGAAGTCGGCTGCGGCTGAGCAGAAGTCTGGTGCGATGCGTGGATTGGGTATTCGGGAAAAAAACCGTCAGGAAACGCAAGCGCGTCTGATTGTTGCAGCGATGCGCCTTCTGTCCGAGCGTGGTTATGAAAGCGTAACGGTTGATGATATTGCCGGGGATGCTGGCGTTTCGCGTCGTACGTTGTTTCGCTATTTCCCAGGGAAAGACGAAATCGTTCTCGCATGGACGCAGGGAATGACAGGCGTTCTGGCTGAAACAATTCGTGCAACGCCATCGTCGGTAGATGCGCGCGAAGCGATGATCCGGTCTTTTGAGGCTGTGATACCGCGCATGGCTTCCAGTCGTCGGGAGGCTTTTGCGTTTGTCAGTCTGATTGAAAAGACACCAGCTCTGCTGCCAGTCAGTCTTCGCAAATATGCACAATGGGAAGATAGTCTTGCGGAAGCGCTGCAATTGCGACTGGAGGGGACGGAGGAAGAGCGTCGTCTCGGCTCGCGCGTGATGGCCCGTTCGGGGATTGCAGCTTTCCGGACTGCTTTGGATGAATGGCTGACGTTGCGTGGTCGTCCAGTGCTTGATGATGTTCTTCGGAGAACATTTCACCTGCAGAGCAGAACGTTATGCGCACAGCATACAATGTGTGAAGAAGAGCCGATTAAGTCGAAAGCCGCTTGAAAGAGCGACTTTCGTCCATGGCATGATGTCAGATCTGGACGATCGACGAGAAATCGAAATGCTCGCCTTCCGGATTTTCCCCGATTCGAAGCATCGTGTCTGAAAGCATTCGGTGCGGTGGAACTGGCAGGTTGTAGGGGGCTGGAACACCCTTGAAAACGCGCCCTGCCAGATCAAACTTCGAGCCATGACATGGGCAGAGGAAAGTGCGCACAGCAGGATCACCGCTGCCGCCGATCATGGTGGGGATACATCCGAGATGTGTGCAGACACCGACCAGAACGCTATATTCAGGCTTCAGTGAGCGATGCCAGTTTGTTGCGTAGGGCGGTTGCTGAACGATCAGTGAGTCCGGGTCGCGCAGTTTGCTGACTAATTCCGGAGATTTCAGTTTGGCAAGGGCTTCGGGTGGCCGGTTGGTGATGAAAACCGGGCTGCCACGCCACATGACGGTGATCTGCTGCCCCGGTGCGATTGCGGTGAGATCGACATCCACCGGAGCATGAGCCGCAGTGTCATCCGGGGGTGTCAGTGTTTCCAGAAAGGGCCAGGCGAGAGCGCAGCCGCCGGCAACCGCAGTGGTTATGGTCACTACGGTCAGCACATCACGTCTGGAGGTGGATGAACCGCGTGCGGGCGTCGAGGCAGGGCTTGTCATGATCTGATTTTTTCGGCCGAACGATTGTAGTGCGGAATGAATTGTTGCGATGCAACTCTAGCTTTCACAGGCGGCTTTCGCAACAGCAGCTCATGGCAGGGGATGAAAGGTTCCCGGGCTTCCCTGATCAGTCAGAATCTGACGGGCTGCACGGTGGACCTGAAGTGCAAAAAGCTTTGTCAGGGAACCGTCAGGTTTTGGGCATGACTTGGAATGTTTTTCCATGACATCAATGTTTGCTGTCCCGGCGACATTCTCGTCACCAACCACATTGACGATGAACAAAAGGCAGTTAGCGGGAACATCTGTCATGCCGTTGCTTGTCACAACCGTGCGCAAGTGCTGGATCAGAGCGCTGTCGTTAAACCAGCTCATGTCATTGAAAGTGTAGTGATCCACGAGCTTTTCGGGAAGTTTCGACTTTGCGACATAGAGTGAGAGCGCGATCAGAGGAAGAACCATCAGAAGGCGTCGGACAACATGCTGGCGCAAAGTCCGTTTCGGACGTTGTCCGGGAGTGGAACCGCTTCGCAGACGTATCATTCAATCCATATCCTCATGCCAGGAGAAGCCGTCACGCTTGAGCAGCTCTCCGGATGACGCCGGTCCCCAGTTACCTGCATGGTAGGTTTCCAGAGGACGAAGGCCCTGTTGCCACCCTTCGAGGATGGGTTCAACCCATTCCCATGATGCGACCACCTCATCCCGGCGAATGAACATGACCGGGTCTCCCTGAACCGTATCCATCAGGAGATGTTCATAGGAATCGGGATAACGGGTGCGGAATGCGTCCGAGAAAGACACATCAAGCGCAGCCTCGCGCAGTTCGAAACCGTCATGGTCCGGGTCTTTTGCAGACACGACAAAGGAAATACCTTCATCTGGCTGGATACGGATCACCAGACGTCCCGGTCTGGGTGGCTTTGTGAAGATTGGCCAGGGCTGTGGGCGGAACTGCACCACAATCTCACTGGTTTTCTTGGGCAAACGCTTGCCAGTTCTCAGATAGAAAGGGACACCCGCCCAACGAGGTGTCCGAATTTCGGTCCGGAGTGCGACAAATGTTTCCGTGTCGCTCTCTCTGCTTCCCAAATCCTCCAGATAGCCATCTACGGGTTCGCCATTGATCTGGCCTTCAATGTAACGTGCCCGAACCGTGTTTTCGGTGACATCTTCCGGTGTGAAAGGCTTGAGAGCCCGCAGCATCTTGAGCTTTTCGTTCCTCAGATCGGAGGCCTGAAAAGTGATGGGTGGCTCCATCGTAATGACTGCAAGAACCTGAAGAAGATGATTCTGGACCATATCGCGCAAGGCGCCTGAAACGTCGTAATAAGGTCCGCGACTGCCGACGCCGACTGTTTCTGCTGCTGTGATCTGGACGTGAGAGATGGTGTTGCAGTTCCAGGAACGCTCGATCATCGGATTGGCGAAACGCAATGCCAGTAGATTCTGGACGGTTTCCTTGCCCAGATAATGGTCGATCCGGAAAATGGCATGCTCCGGGAAGAAGCGGGCAATGTTCCTGTTGATCTCCTCCGCGCTCTTGAGATCAGTCCCGATCGGTTTTTCCAGAACGATTCTGCTCTTCTGTGTGATCAGATTCTGGGAATAGAAAGATTCTGCGGCTTGGGTGTAGAGGTCAGGGGCTGTGGCGATATAAAAAACGCGAATGCGGGAGGTATCTGACAGGCGGGAGATAAGCTCTGACCAGTCTGCCTGTGCGTGCGTCGCATCAAGATGCACATAATCCAGCAGTTTCAGGAAGGCGGAGAGTGTGGTTTCACACAAGGTCTCAGGCGGCAGAAAGCCACGAAGAGCCTGCTCGCTTTTATCCCGATACTGTTCAGGCGTCATCAAGGCGCGCGCAAGGCCGATGATGCGTGCATTGTCAGGGATCTGGCCTGCCCGAAAGCGTTGATAGAATGCAGGCAGAAGCTTACGCATGGTAAGATCGCCAGTGCCACCGACGATGACGAAATCGAAGGGAGCAACCTGAACGACTTCAGACATGAGAGGATACTCCTGGCTCGGAAGGGCATAATGGCAACGCAGGAAACGCTGTGGATGTTTCCCGGAGTGATTTAGTCTGTCGGATGCGGCTCATCCTGCTCATCTGTCAAGGTTAGATGGACGGGTTGGTCTGAAATTGGAGACATCCATAATTGACCCGCGCAAAAGGGTGGGGGATAAGCCCCGGCTTCATGTAGTGATCTGTCATGGCACCGATGAGTGCGATGTTTTCGCTGCGGAAGAGCAGGGATCAAGAGGAGGTTTCGGGGATGGATAGCGATACGTTTTCAGGGAATGATGACGCAGCTGTCGGAGGAATTGCTGCGGATCGTCTGCGCAGCATTATCGAACGTGTCGAACGTCTTGAAGAAGAGCGTAAAGCTCTGGCCGGGGATATCAAGGATATTTTTTCAGAAGCCAAATCTGCCGGGTTTGATGTGAAGGTGATCCGTCAGATCATTCGCCTCAGAAAGCAGGAGCCAGCAGAGGTTGAGGAGCAGGAAACGCTTCTGGATATTTATCGCCGCGCTCTTGGCATGTAATATTGATGTGCGGGCGGCAGTGGCTGCCCGACATTATCAATGGGGCGATCGTTGGATAAACGATCGCCCCATTTGTTTTTATCAGTGACTATAGATCGGGAATTTTGCGCAGAGTGCACGAACACGTTCGTGAACAGCATTCTCGACTTCAGGATTACCTTCACCGCCTGAAGCGGCAAGGGCGGTCAGAACTTCGTCAATCATCTCACCGACCTGGCGGAACTCATCCTCACGGAAACCACGGGCTGTGGCGGCCGGGCTGCCAAGACGAATGCCCGATGTAATGGCCGGTTTGGCCGGGTCAAAAGGAACTGCGTTCTTATTGGCCGTGATGCCAGCACGTTCCAGAGCCTGTTCAGCAGCTTTGCCTGTGACGTTCTTCGGGCGAAGGTCGACCAGAAGAAGGTGACTGTCGGTGCCGCCTGTGACCAGATCGAAACCACGTTCGACAAGCACTTCACCCAGAACGCGGGCATTGTTTGCCACGGCTTTCTGATATTCTTTGAATTCTGGCTGCAGAGCTTCACCAAAGGCGACAGCTTTGGCGGCAATGACATGCATCAGCGGTCCGCCCTGCAATCCCGGGAAGACGGCGGAGTTGATTTTCTTTGCCAGATCCGCATCGTTGGTGAGGATCAGTCCGCCACGCGGTCCACGCAGTGTTTTGTGGGTCGTGCTGGTGACGATATCGGCATGGGGCACGGGGCTTGGGTAGAGCCCGGCAGCGACCAGTCCGGCGAAATGAGCCATATCGACCATCAGGCGGGCACCGACTTCATCGGCAATGCGGCGGAAGCGCGCAAAATCGATGATGCGGGGATAGGCGGAACCACCGGCGACAATCAGTTTCGGCTTGGTTTCGCGGGCCAGACGCTCCATTTCCTCGTAGTCCAGTTCGCCATTTTCGCGACGAACGCCGTACTGAACGGCATTGAACCATTTCCCGGAATAGTTCGGGGCAGCGCCATGGGTCAGATGGCCACCAGCGGCAAGGCTCATGCCCAGAACAGTGTCTCCGGGGACGACCGTCGCCATGAAGGCGGCTTGGTTCGCATTGGCACCGGAGTGGGGTTGCACGTTTGCAAATTCTGCGCCGAAAATCTTTTTGGCCCGTTCAATGGCGAGGACTTCGACTTTGTCGACCTCTACGCATCCGCCATAGTAACGGCGACCCGGATAGCCTTCGGCATATTTGTTGGTCAGTACGCTGCCCTGGGCTTCCAGAACGGCTGCTGACACAATGTTTTCGCTGGCGATCAGTTCGATGCCATCTTTCTGCCGGACGAATTCACCGCGAATGGCCGCAGCCACATCCGGATCCACGTCGCTGACGGGAGCGTTAAAGAAGCGATGCAGATCCGTCTCACTCACGGCTGGTCTCCTGTAAAATCAATCCTGGAGGCTTCCGGCCAATATCAGCGTTGATGGAAAGAGTGCCGATTTGGTGACGATGACCGAATGCCGGAGGCAATCATGCCTCTTGCAATGCTCTTTAACGTAGCTTCTCAATAGGCCCAAGACCTGAGCAAGGGGGTTTTCTTACGTAATGTGTGATAAGTGGCGCAAAACTGATCATTGATATGTGGGAGCTGTAATGGCCGGAGCGAGTGAACTGTTTAGACGCAAGGCTATTGATGCCCCTGCTGGTCCGGAGAAACTGAAGCGGGTGCTCGGCAGTGGGCATCTGATTGCGTTGGGGATTGGATGCACGATTGGGGCGGGGCTTTTTTCCCTGACAGGCATCGCTGCAGCTGAAAACGCAGGGCCAGCGGTGGTTCTGTCATATATCATAGCAGCCATCGCATGTGGTTTCGCGGCGCTCTGTTACAGCGAACTGGCAAGCATGATCCCTGTTTCCGGGAGTGCTTATACCTATGCCTATGTCGCTTTTGGTGAGTTCGTAGCGTGGATTATCGGCTGGGATCTGGTGCTGGAATATACGGTCGGGGCAGCCACGGTTTCGGTCAGTTGGTCGAGTTATGTGACGTCGCTTCTGGCCGGTCATGGCATTACCTTTTCTCCTCGTCTGACGGCGTCTCCCTTTGAAACAGTGACGCTGGCGGATGGGAGCGTGGTCCATGGTATCGCCAATCTGCCGGCGGTTCTCATCATAGTGTTTATTTCCCTGCTTCTGATTCGGGGTGTTTCAGAGTCCGCCCGGGTCAATGCGGCAATCGTGGTGATCAAACTGGCTGTGATTGCTGCCGTGATCTGCTTTGGGCTGCCATATGTCAGCATGGCAAATTACCACCCGTTTATTCCCGACAACACAGGGACATTTGGCCATTTCGGCTGGTCCGGAATCATGAGGGCTGCGGGAACTGTTTTCTTTGCTTATATTGGCTTTGATGCGGTTTCGACTGCTGCACAGGAAACCCGAAATCCTTCACGCGATATGCCGATCGGGATCATTGGCAGTCTTGTTGTGTGTGTGACCGTTTATGTCGCATTTTCTCTCGTTCTGACCGGAATCGTAAATTACCACGACATGATTGGTGATGCGGCTCCGGTTGCGACAGCGATTGACCGGACGCCGTTCGGCTGGCTGAAGATATTGGTCAAGCTGGGCATTGTTTGTGGCTTCACGTCTGTTCTTCTGGTGCTGCTGATGGGGCAGAGCCGCGTATTCTTCGCAATGTCGCGAGATGGCCTTCTGCCCGCGATTTTCAGTCGCACGCACCGGCGTTTTCAAACGCCGTGGCTGTCAAATCTGTTTTTCATGTGCCTTACCAGCATGCTGTGCGCATTCCTGCCGATTTCGGAACTGGGCCATATGACCTCAATCGGCACACTGCTAGCGTTTCTGCTTGTTTGCGCCGGGGTGATCGTGTTGCGTCGAACGGCGCCTGAGCAGGTACGTCGTTTCAAGGTGCCGGGCGGAGATATTATTCCCAGCCTTGGCATCCTGTCCTGTCTGGTCGTGATGTTATCACTTGATGTTCTGACCTGGGTTCGTCTGGTTGTGTGGTTGGTGATCGGCCTGGTCATCTATTTTGCCTATTCGCGGCATCATAGTCTCGAAGCCAAAAAAGCCCCCTGAAATTTAACGCAAGGGGGGAGGTGTGTGTGCTGGTGGTCTGGTCACTTTCCAGACCCAGGCAATGATTGCTGCAACCGCCTGAAAATATTCATAGGGAATTTCCGTATCTTCGGGCACGGTATAGAGAGCTCTTGCCAGAGGCGGATTGGGAACGATTGGAATTTTTTCCTCTCCGGCCAGCTTCCTGATGCGTGCTGCGAGTTCGTCCACGCCTTTGGCGACAACGATCGGTGCTTTTCCGCTTCCTTCTTCATAAGCCAGCGCAACAGCATAATGGGTTGGATTTGTGACGATAACGGTCGCTTTCTTGACTGATTCTTTCAATCTTCGACGCGAGGCACGCAGGCGGAGTTGTTTCATCCGCCCCTTGATGTGGGGATTGCCATCCGTGTCCTTTGTTTCTTCGCGGATGTCGTGACGACTCATGCGTAAATTCTGAAGACGATGATAACGGGTCCATGCTTCATCAAGAATAGCAATGATGCATTGCACCGCGAGCACGGACCATATGGCTTTGGTGCCATATGAGTAGAGATTTTGGGTTAATATCAGGGAAGACCACGACGTTGCATCCGGGGCGTGCATGACGATGTCGCGGATGATGCCGTAGAGAGGAATGCTGAAGCAGATCAGCTTCGCCAATGCTTTGATAGTATCAATCAGTGTTGTGACACTGAAAAAGCGTTTTATCCCTTTCAGGGGATTGAGGCGCGTCAGATCCGGGATGAGTGCTTGTCCACGGATCAGAAAGCCGGATTGCAGCAGTGAGGTGAAGAGGCTGCCGACAATCGTTGCCCCGATGATGGGCAGGGCCATCGTCGTAAAAGATGTCAGAAGCATGTGAAAGACAGGAGAGAGTATATGCTCTGCTCCGGAAATATCTCCACTATGTTCCATGAAGGCTTGCATGTCCCGGACAAAGCGCCCCGCGCTGGAGGGCAATGTCATGACGATGCATAAAGTGGCGCAGGCAAGTCCGGAAAGAAGATGTATTTCCTTCGATTGGGCTATGTTTCCTTCTTCTCTCGCCCGATCAAGGCGTCGCCCTGTCGGTGCTTCCGTGCGGTCGCCTGAATCACTTTCCGCCATATTCGATTAAAGCCCCGGCAAAGCAGAAAGTGCAGCGCTGACGGCTTCGTTCCAGCGCGAAAGAATGCTGCGGATAAAAAGAGATAGCAGGAAAATTCCACTCAACATCTGCGCTGGCATGCCAAGAGAGTAAACCTGCATGGCTGGCGCAAAGCGGTTCAGAAGACCCAGAAAGGCTGGCCATAATGTGCCAATCAGAATGAAGGGCGATGCCATTTGACAAGCCAGCAGAAAATTTTCCGACGTCATGCGCAAAATGGCTTCAGCAGCATTGTTTGTTGGGAAAATATGGCCTGGTGGAAAATGTGTGTAACTCCCCACCAGCGCCGACAGGGGAAGAGCATATAATGCTGGGGCAAACATGAGAACGCCGATACACAGCATGCCCAATCGACTTAAGGCTGTGCTTTGAGCTCCAAGTTCCGGGTCTGGCTGAATAACGCTTGCCAATCCGACCATGGTGGCGATGATTTGCATGGCGACTGGAAGTGAAAAGCAGATCAGTCGGCAGATCCATCCAAGGGTCAGGCCGCATAAAACTTCACCGGCCAGGGTCACCAGCATTGCTGATGGGTTTCCAAGGGTATTTTCGGGCAAAGATGCAAAAAAAGAAGAACAGGAAGGGAAAAGCAGAATGCTGAGTGCTACGACCAGTCCTGCGCGGACGATTTGCGGAGAAGAACTATTGCCCAGCCCAGGTAATGGTAAAACACACCCGGAAACACGGCAGAGAATAGCAAGAAAGATGAAAGCTTTTTCCGGAAGATGATCCGTCAGAGTCAGAAGGTCTTCATTCATGACATGCCCGCGACGATCAGGTCGTCAAAGATGTGATGGGCATAATCCAGAAGGGAGGAATACATGAATGATCCGGCAATAAACAGCGCCGTCATGGAAGCAAAGAATTTTGGAAGGAACGCCAGTGTGCTTTCGCTGATCTGCGTTACGGTTTGAAAGACGGAGATGGCCAGTCCGGCGAGGAGTGCAGATATTAATGAAGGCGCTCCGATTTTCACGGCAGTGAAGAGCGTCTCACGCAGGATGGCAGCGATATCAAGAGTGTGCATGGTGAAGCACCTGAAAGAAAGGACAGCTTGATATCGCCGGAGTGAGGTTAAAATCGTATGAAAATTTCCAATCTAAACGGACATTTTCATTATTTCTTGATACGACTGAACCATCTTTTCACGCAGGGCGGTCGCTGTTTGTAATGTCGTTTGCGCTTCAGCAACAGATGTGACGATATCTGTCAGGTTTCCATGACCGGAAAGTCCCTGTGCGGTTTTTTCTTCTGCCGTATGACCGGTTTTTATCGCATCATGCAGGGCATTTTCAAAAACGTCTCCAAAGCTGTCATTCTGCTCTGCTGCTGATAGGTTTCCCAGTGTTTTTTCATATGCAGATGAAGCGGTGATGGAATTGGCGGAGGATGATATTTTCATTTCAGGATATCAATCGTGCGGTTGAGCATTGATCGGGTTGTCTGAAGCGTATTCAGATTGGCTTCATAGGAACGCTGTGCTTCATGGGCGTCCATGACTTCGATGACGGTCTTTACATTGGGAGTTTTGACATATCCTTTAGTATCTGCGGCAGGATTTGATGGATCATAGCGCGTTTCAAACGCGGACATGTCATGGCCCACCTTGCTGAGCTGAACTGTTTCCTGCCCGGTTGATCTGTCGATAACATTTTTGAACGTGACAGTTTTGCGGCGATAGGGATCTGCCCCGGGACTGGATCCGGTGGTGCCTTGGTTGGCGATATTTTCAGATACAATACGCAGGCGCTGCGATTGTGCTTCCATTCCTGCTGCGGAAATATTCAAAGATCCTGTGAGGTCCATGGTATTTTCCCGTTTCAGCGTCCGATGACTGTGGAAAACATGTTGCGCCATGAAGAATAAACGCTGGCGGCAAATTTTTGCTGATCGCTGTTGTCGGCGATTTTTTCCATTTGTGCTTCAAGGGCGACGTTGTTTCCGTTGAGCGATTTTTCTTCCGTGCGCTCCTGAATGGTGTTTGCAGACCCCATTGTGCCGGGAAGATGATCTGCGGATGTGATCTCAAGGGAGATATTGAATTGATTGAGAGCATTATCGAAAGATGGTGTATCTTTTGATGTGTAGTTGGGCGTGTCGGCATTGGCTACATTCGACGCCAGAACCTGCTGGCGGTTTTGCAGCCATGACATGCGTCGTTCGGCCAGGCCAAGAATATCAGTTCCGCTGGAAGAATTTGCGATATCGGCGTTGCGCATGGAATCTTTCGGATCTGTTCGCTGATGTCCTGATTATTGCAGGTGAATGTAACTATAAAATTAAAATACACATTATTAACTAACATGATTTTTTGAGAGATATTAACAGTAAATCAATCATTCCGCAGATAAATAGAAAAATGAACGAATATTTTATTTCGAATAAATCGGATGAAATTTCATGCGTCTGATCGATCTTCTGACTTCTCTGGCTGCTTTGGCTGCTGTTGTTGCGTTAATTTTTCTTGTCCGGCGGGGTGGAGATGTATTGAACAAAGTCCGTGGGCGCAGCCCGTCGGGTAATATTCTCTCTGTCAAGGAAACGCTTTTTCTCGATCAAAGGCACAGGCTGACTCTTGTGGAGTGTGACGGTCGCAGGGTTCTGTTGTTAACAGGAGGATCGTCCGATGTTGTCGTCGGCTGGCTGCCTTCCGGTTCTGCTCCGGTTTCGATCTCTGAAGATTGGGGTGGATGCGAATCATGAAACATTCAACTCTGAAATTCAGCGATTTTAGAAAGGGTTTTCCAATTCGGAAAAGTATTTTTCTGACGCTTTTCTTTCTGTGTCTTGTGTTCAGCCCCTTTGACCTGCATGCTCAATCCGTCAATCTGGATATGGGCAGCAGCAGTCCGGGAAGCACCGCGCGTCTCATACAGCTTTCGGCTCTGATTACGGTTCTTTCTCTCGCTCCCAGTCTTCTGGTGATGGTCACAGCCTTTACGCGGATTATTGTTGTTCTGTCGTTATTGCGCAGCGCCATAGGGGCGCAGGGAACCCCACCGAATCCCGTTCTGATAGGCTTGGCTCTTTTTCTGACTCTATTCGTGATGCAGCCGGTGCTGGATCAATCATGGACGCAGGGTATTGCTCCGATGATGGACGGCAAAATTGGAGAAATGGAGGGAATTCGGGCTGCCGCTGAGCCTTTCCGTGGGTTTATGCTTCGTAATGTTCGAAGCGAAGATATGCATGTTTTTCAAAATCTGGCGCATGTGCCGGAATCCGCTTCGGCTGCGGAAACGCCATGGAGGGTTCTGACGCCTGCTTTCATGGTTGGGGAGTTGCGGCGTGGATTTGAAATGGGCTTTTTGCTTTGCCTGCCATTTCTGGTGATTGATCTGGTGGTTTCGACTGTTCTGATGAGTTTGGGCATGATGATGCTGCCACCAGCAACGATATCGCTACCGTTCAAACTCATATTCTTTGTGATGGTCGATGGATGGCAGCTTGTCGCGGGCAGTCTGGTGCGAAGCTTTGGCGGGGGGTAGGTGTTTTCCGGGATTACTGTCGTTCAGTAATCCCGGAGAAAATTCAATTCGCGGGAATGGCGTAACCCGCTCCACGGGGGTCGGTCCATCCACCGCACCGGCTTCCCTTGCCGTCGGAGCAGACAATGGCGTTCACGCGCCCATCTGGCGTGGCGGGTGAAATTTTGGGTTCTTTGCCTGCTGCTGCGGGAACCAGTGCTATTGCGGCAGCATCTGCGGCTTGGTTCTGGCCCGAAGCCGTGACGGCTGCACGGAATGAAGATTTGTCGTCATGCACAATGGCAGCACTCAGGAGCGGCAACGGACGACGGAGTGGAGAAGCTCCGAGCACGATGCCGCTTGATCCTGCGATGCGTCCTGTTCCGAACAGGTTGTCCATCGTGAGTGCGCAGGCAACGGCGCCGCCCTTGCGATCATAAACGGCGAAGGAAGTCGATGCAGGCAGATTGCCCAGAGGCGTTCCGGATGTAGGAACCGTGCCGGAATTCAGGAGTTTCTGGGCATCCTGCTGCGGATTGGAGCGCCATGCTGCAACGGCGTCGCGCGCCAGATCAGGCGCGGCATGTCCGCTGATGTCAGCGCGATAGGCAACAGCCATTCCGAAGCCGCCATCAGCAGGTGGCGGCAGGAAGGAGATATCACGACCGTCTATCCGCAATGTCAGAGGCATTGCCTCAGATGGCACTGTTGTCCGAAGCGCTGCGGAGGTCAGACCACTTCCGCTCGCCGGAGCGTTGTCAACGAGCAATCGTGCCAGAGCGCCGGTATAGAGGTCTCCAGGACCTGCTGAGCGCATACGTTGAATTGTTCCCGCCAGACGACGCTGACGGAGGAGATCGCCAGCCTGCAGCACACTGCCATCAGGACGACCGAAAATAAGACGTGCTTCCTTGTCTGCAAGCAGGGGAGCCTGCACTTCAGCAAGATCCGCAGCCAGCAGCGAACCGACGGAAACACCATCGCTTGCGAGTTGGAGTGCCGGACGTAGCGTGTCTGAGAACTCAACGCTGCCATAATGCAGATGCATCAGGAAAAGCCCACGGGTCAGCATGGGCACAGACGCTGGCCGATCAGCATCGGCAGATGTCGACGTGTCGCTGCCTTTGGCTGGCAGGAACAGATAAGCCTTTCCTGCGCGATCGCCCGGTTTCCATGCAAGGCATGCTCCGCCGGAACCCAGCGACGCGCGGGATGGAAGGGTTACTGAAAGAGCGAAGCCAAGCGCGGCGGCGGCATCTGCGGCGTTGCCGCCACGTGCCAGAACGTCGTGGGCGGCAAGTGCGGCGATGGGTTCATCTGCGACGACCGTGCCGACATATCCCTGACTTTTTTCATGGCCTGCACTGAAAATCGACAAGGGGTCGGACAGGATTTTTGCACTGTTTCCGCATCCGGTCAGCAGGCCGCTGATAGCGCCAGCCATGACAATCTGACGCCCTGAGTGACGGATGGCAGAGAAGACTGGCCGGAGGACAGGAAGGGCGCCGGCCGCATGGGTCGGAGAGAGCTTCGTATGACGCACGCCGTCTTTTCTCCATCGATCTGAATTGGTGGCTTTGGGGCCACTATAATGGTCTGAAATGGATTAGCCGCCTTCTTGTCCGCCAGCAATGGCTGAGAGTTGGAGAGATGTGTCTACATCGGAAAAACGCTGAATGTTCTGTCATTCCCGATTGACAGTATTCACATGGGAGCAGGCGTGCTTTAGGCTCCTGAACCATGACCCAGCCTTCTGTTTTCACGGCTTTGCGCCGCATTGGTTCTGTCCTCATGATTTGTGCCGCATTTGGTGCATCGATCGCGAGCGGGCGAGCCGAGACATCAGCCTTCACGGCGCAGCAGCGTCTGGAAATCGTGAATATTCTTCGCGATGCGCTGAAAAATGATCCGACGATCCTGGCGGACGCCATAGAATCCTTGAAGGCTCAGGGAGAAAATCGGCAGAAGGCCGAGGCTCTGAAGGTTGTTGCCCGTGAACGTGCCCGTTTGGGACGCAGCAACACTGATGTCGTGTTGGGCAACAGGAATGGCACGCTGGAGGTTGTGGAATTTTACGATCCGCGCTGCCCCTATTGCCGCAAGGTTCTTTCAGACATTGATGCGATCGTAGCATCTGAGCCGGATTTGCGCCTTGTCGAAAAAGTTGTTCCCGTTCTGGGAAGCGCCAGTCGACTGGAAGCCAAGGCTCTGGTCGCTGCTGAAAAGCAGAATGGATATATCCGGCTGCAAAAAGTTCTGATGGAAGACAGCCAGAAGCCCAGCATTGAGCGGATCAAGGAGCTTGCTCATTCCGTGGGGCTGAATGCAGACCGTCTTGAGAAAGATATGGACAGTCCGGACGTTGACGCCGCGATTCACGAGAACATGGTCCTTGCACAGGAAATCGGCCTTGAGGGTACACCGACCTTTGTTGTCGGTGATCGTCAGATTATTCCCGGTGCAGTGTCGAAAGAAGACCTGCTCAAGGTTATCGACTCTTTAAAGAAGCATTGACGTCGAGCGGGCTTGACAGCTTCCGGCGGTCGGGCTTTCTCCGGGCGACATATGTGAAAGCGCTGCAGACATTATATGCAGCGCATAATCGAATTCAGATCAGGCAAGGGCAGAAGCATGCATCCTTATCGTACCCATAGCTGTGCGGCGCTACGGGCTGGTGACGCCGGGACTACCGTGCGTCTCTCGGGTTGGGTGCACAGCAAGCGCGACCACGGCGGCCTGCTTTTTATCGATCTTCGCGATCATACAGGCATCACGCAGATTGTTATTCCAGCGGGTTCTTCTGTTCTGGCTCTGGCTGAATCAACCCGCGTTGAAAGCGTCGTTACAGTCACGGGTGAAGTTGTCCTGCGTGATGATGCGACACGCAATCCTAATCTGGATACGGGTGATATCGAGATTCGTGCGGCAGAATTTCTGGTGCAGTCTGCTGCTGCTGTTCTGCCGTTTCAGGTGGCTGGTCAGGAATCCTACCCTGAAGATCTGCGACTGAAATATCGCTATATCGATCTGCGGCGCGAGAAAGTCCGCAAGAACATGATGCTGCGCTCTCAGGTGATTACCAGCCTGCGTCGTCGCATGATCGACCTTGGCTTCACGGAGTTCCAGACACCGATCCTGACGGCTTCATCACCTGAAGGCGCTCGTGACTTTCTTGTTCCGGCGCGGCTGCATCCTGGAAAATTCTACGCACTTCCTCAGGCTCCGCAGCAGTTCAAGCAGTTGGCGATGGTCGGTGGTCTGGACCGTTATTTCCAGATTGCACCCTGTTTCCGCGATGAGGCCGCCCGTGCGGATCGCTCTCCAGGTGAGTTTTACCAGCTCGATTTTGAGATGGCATTCGTCACGCAGGAAGAAGTCTTCGCGACACTTGAGCCCGTCATGGAAGGTATTTTCCGTGAATTTGGCAATGGTCGCTCGGTCAGCCCGGCGCCTTTCCGTCGGATTCCCTATACCGAGGCAATGGCGGTTTACGGCTCTGACAAACCGGATCTGCGCAATCCGCTGCTGATTTCTGATGTGACTGAAGCTTTTGAGAATTCAGGCTTCGGGCTGTTTGCAAAAATTGCTGCGAATGGTGGCCGCATCCGTGCAATCCCTGCGCCGGGTGCCGGAGATAAGCCACGCGGATTCTTCGATAAGCTGAATAACTGGGCGCGTGAGAACGGTGCCGGCGGTTTGGGCTATATCGTGTTTGAAGCCGAAGGCGGAAAAGGGCCGATTGCCAAGAATCTTGAAGCAGAGCGTGTTCTGGCAATCCGTGAAAAGATGGGTCTGTCCGATGGTGATGCCGTCTTCTTTGCGGCCGGTCCGGAGGCAGAAGTTGCCAAGTTCGCGGGTCTGGTTCGCACGAAAATTGCGACTGAGCTGAATTTGATCGAGGAGAACCGCTTCGAGTTCTGCTGGATCATCGATTTCCCGATGTATGAACTGAATGAAGAAACCGGGAAGGTCGATTTCTCGCACAATCCGTTCTCAATGCCTCAGGGTGGACTGGATGCGCTGAATTCGCAGGATCCGCTGACCATCAAGGCTTATCAGTATGATATCGTCTGCAATGGTGTTGAGCTGTCGTCTGGTGCGATCCGTAACCATCTTCCTGAAGTGATGATCCGGGCTTTCGAAATTGCCGGTTATCCGGAGTCTGAAGTCGAGGCTCGCTTTGGCGGCATGCTGAATGCGTTCCGTTATGGCGCACCGCCGCATGGAGGCTCCGCGCCGGGCGTTGATCGTATGGTCATGCTGCTGGCGGATGAGCCGAATATTCGTGAAGTGACTCTGTTCCCGCTGAATCAGCAGGGCGAAGATCTGATGATGGGTGCGCCGCTGCCAGTTGAGCCCGCCCGTCTGAAGGAACTGTCTTTGGCGCTCAATCTGCCCAAGCCGAAACCGTCGATCTCCTCGACGCCGGATGCGGCCAAAGAATAATTTTGGCTCTTCCTGTTCCCCGGCTCATATGCCGGGAACGACAGGCTGCTTGCAGTGCGAATTTTTGTTGAACCTCTTTATCTTTCGGGAGAGACCGAAAGATGGCGGAGGAAGTGCCTTATCAGCGGTCAGTTTCTCAATGGTATGAGACTACTGACAGAGCATGGAGCGGATGCCGCGCCATCATCAGGATGGCGGCGCGGCGCTTATAAACTCAGTGTCTCAGGCGTCAGCAGGACGCATCTTGACGATGCGATCGGGGTCCTGAACGACGCCACCACCACCTGAACCTTTCTTGATTTTATCGATCAGGTCCATGCCTTCCGTGACTTCACCGACAATGGTGTACTGACCATCAAGGTGAGGGGCGGGCTCGAACATGATGAAGAACTGGCTGTTTGCGCTGTTCGGATCCATCGTGCGGGCCATGCCGATTGTGCCACGCAGGAATTTCGCAGCGTTCGTGAACTCGGCCTTCAGATCAGGAAGCTTGCTACCGCCCGTGCCTGTGCCGGTCGGATCGCCGCCCTGTGCCATAAAGCCCGGAATCACGCGATGGAACGGCACGTTGTCGTAGAAACCCTCTGCGGACAGGGTGCGCAGACGTTCGGCTGCCAGAGGAGCAATGTCCGGACGCAGACGGATGACAACCTTGCCGGACGCAAGATCCATATGCAGCATGTCGCTCTTGTTTTCTTCAGACATAGTTCAATCCAATGAAGTTGTTACAGGTTGGCGTCTCTGCGGTTGTTGAACCGGGAGAAGGCATCCCTGAGCTTTCTTTCCGCCGACCTTGTTATGTGTCGGAGCAAAGAGAAAACGATCCCCGATTCATTGCAGAGAATGAAAAGGGATCAGAAACGTTTATCACTTTCCCAACGCAGCGCGAACCCGCGAGCAGGCTTCGGGAGGGGCAAAAGCTGAAATATCGCCTCCACAAGTGGCGATTTCCCTGACCAGTCGGGAGGAAATGGACTGTGTTTCATGTCGGGCGAGAAGGAATACGGTTTCGATATCCGGGGCAAGGCGGCTGTTGACGTCCGTCATCTGCCATTCGTAATCGAAGTCGGTGCCTCCGCGTAATCCACGCACAATGACGGATGCTCCGGCCTGTCGGACGGCATCAATCAGCAAGCCGGAGAAAGGCTGCACATCAATAATTATGCCGGTTTCGTTGCTGATGTGTGAGACCGCTTCCTGAACGCAGGCCACACGGTCCGCCAGACACAGAAGAGGATTTTTCCCAGTGTTTTGGGCGACGCCGATGATGAGACGTCCAACAAATCTTGCGCTTCGGCGCACGATATCCAGATGTCCCCAGGTCACAGGATCAAATGTGCCTGGGTAGAATCCGGTAACCGGACGATGTTGGGACATCAGTCCGGCTCCTTCTGGGACAATGAAGCCTTACGCATTGCCTGTTTCAGGTGTTGCGGCGGGTTCTTCATCGCCATCTTCATCATCCATGACGGGGAATATGCTCGTCACGGATTCCGTGTCATTCAGACGGAACAGGGTCACTCCGCTGGCCTGACGAGACATGATGCGGATCTGATCGACCGGAACACGGATCAGGCGTCCGGCATCCGTGACCAGCATGACATCTGTTCCGGCCATGACGGGGAGAGTGGCGATCACCTCCGAGCCGCGCTTGCTGGCCGAGAATGTCATGTTGTTGATGCCCTGACCGCCACGACCACTGACGCGGTAGTCATAGGCGGAGGAGCGGCGACCATATCCTGCATCGCTGACCGTAAGGAGGATCTCTTCCTTGAACTCCATTTCGGCAAAGCGTTCGGCGGAAAGAGTGGTGTCGGAGCCGATATCCTCATCCGCATCAGGGATAATGACTTCAGCATCGGCTTCCGCTTCCGCAGCATTTTCAGCGCGACGTTTTGCGTTGGCCATCTTGAGATAGGCCACACGTTCGTCAGGCGTTGCTTCGGCATGATTCAGGATGCAGAGACTGTTGACCTCGTCTCCCGGTGCCAGACGGATGCCGCGCACGCCGGAAGAACCACGCCCTGCGAACACGCGCAATGTATCGTCCGTGATCTGGAAGCGGATGCTGCGGGCCTTGCGTGTGGCAAGGAAAACGTCCTGACCTTCATGACAGGTTGCGACACCGATCAGACGATCCCCTTCATCCAGTTTCATGGCGATCAGGCCGGAAGAGCGGATGTTCCGGAAATCGCTCAGCCTGTTTCGGCGCACATTTCCGCTGGCCGTGCCAAATACGAGGTGCAGCGCTTCCCACAGGCTCTCATCCTGAGGAAGAGGCAGAACTGCGGTAATACTGTCGGAACCAAGGTCAGGGAGCAGATTGACAAGGGCGCGACCCTTGGCCGTCGGACTGGCCTCTGGCAGGCGCCAGACCTTCTCACGATAGGCTTTGCCGCCTGACGAGAAGAACAGAACCCATTGGTGGGTGTGGGCGTTGAAGGAGCGGATGATGATATCATCTCCGCGCCGACCTGCGGCTGTGCGGCCACGTCCACCACGGTTTTGTGCACGGAAGACGTCGAGAGGCGTGCGCTTGATGAAACCGTCACGGGTGATGGTGACGACCATCTGTCCTGGTTCGATCAGGCTTTCATCATCCTGATCTCCGGCATAATCGGCAATTTCCGTCATGCGCGGGGTCGCTATTTCAGCCCGGGCAACGGCCAATTCTTGACGCATGACTTCCATGCGACGGACATGGCTGCCGATAATGTCCAGAAGATCTTGGATTTTTACGGCGACTTCGGAAAGTTCGCCGTGAATTTTCTCGCGCTCCAGACCTGTCAGGCGTTGCAGGCGTAATTCCAGAATGCCGCGGGCCTGTGCTTCCGTCAGATGGACCTTGCCATCCATGACGACATTGCCTTCGTCATGGATCAGGGCCAGCAGAGGCTCAACTTCTTCAGCGTCCCATTCGGCGGCCATCAGGGATTCACGTGCAGTCGCCGTGTCTGGAGCCGAACGGATGAGGGCAATGACGGCGTCAATGTTGGCGACGGCGATCACCAGACCGACCAGCAGATGTCCACGGTCGCGAGCTTTGTTCAGATCAAAGCGGGCGCGACGCAGAATGACTTCTTCACGGAATGCGATGAAGGAGGACAGAACCTCAATCAGTCCCATCAGCTTTGGCTGACCGCCGTTCAGCGCCAGCATGTTGACGCCGAAGGAGGTCTGAAGCTGGGTATAACGCCACAGATGGTTCAGAACGACTTCAGGTGTGGCATCGCGCTTGAGTTCGATCACGACGCGCATTCCTGAGCGATCGGATTCGTCACGGATGTCGGAAATGCCTTCGATCTGCTTGTTGCGCACCAGTTCGGCGATGCGTTCCTGCAGGGTGGCCTTGTTCACCTGATAGGGAATTTCGTTGATGATGATGGCGCGGCGATCCTTACGGATCTCCTCGATTTCCGCTCTTGCCCGGACGATGATGGAGCCACGTCCGGTTGCATAGGCGGAGCGAATGCCAGAGCGCCCAAGGATGATGCCGCCGGTCGGGAAGTCCGGACCGGGCACGATATCCATCAGTTCTTCGAGCGAGATATCCGGATTGGCGATCATGGCCAATGTCGCGTCGATAATCTCGGCCGGATTATGCGTCGGGATATTGGTCGCCATACCGACGGCAATACCGGTCGCGCCGTTGATCAGCAGGTTGGGGAAAGCTGCCGGGAGAACCTGGGGTTCTTCTTCGGTTTCGTCATAGTTCGGCTGGAAATCGACCGTATCACGATCAATATCGTCCAGCAGGAAGGAGGAAGCTTTCGCCAGACGCGCTTCGGTGTATCGCATGGCGGCGGGGCTGTCGCCATCAACGGACCCGAAGTTGCCCTGACCATCGATCAGGCGAACGCGCATCGACCAGGACTGCGCCATGCGCACCATGGCGTCATAGATGGAGGAGTCACCGTGCGGGTGATATTTACCCATGACGTCACCGACCGCGCGGGCCGATTTGCGATAGGGTTTATCGGCCGTGAAGCCGCTCTCCCGCATGGCGTAAAGAATGCGTCGGTGGACCGGCTTCAGGCCGTCCCGCACATCAGGAAGTGCGCGGGAGACGATGACCGACATCGCGTAAGCAAGGTAAGAGGAGCGCATTTCCTCTTCGATGGTCACCGGCACGAGGTCGGAGGAAGAGGGCGGAATCGGCTGGTCAGTGGTCTCGGTCAAGGTCAGTCCGTCATCTCGTGGTCGTGTGCCCCTCGGGTGAGGGTGACAAGCCAGGAAAGGATAGCACAGGCTGTGCCGGCATCCTAACCCTGTCAGCTGTTTGTCTGGAAAATATCAGCGCAACTGCTGCATATCCTTGCCAGAGATTACTCCAGAAAAGCTGCAACTCTGCCGATATCTGCAATTTCACCAAGAACAGATGTGCCATGCGGGACATATATCGTCCCGGTCAGGGAGCCCGTGGTGACAATATCTCCGGCTTTCAGTGGGATGCCTCTCTGGCAGGCATGATTGGCAAGCCAGGCAAGAAGACGCAGCACATCGCCGGGAGGGGGCGTTATCACGCTGTTGAAAGCCGTTTTTCCATCGATAGCCAGGCGAACGTCGGCCTGCTCGAATGTGTGGGAACGCCAGTCTGGCAGTGCTGGCCCTACGATCAGGGCTCCATGATTCTGCTGATCGGCAAAATGGAGCAGAGGATGTTGGCTGTTTGGTTCTGCAAAGCGCGTGTCCAGAATTTCGAGAACCGTGTGAACTGAGGTCACGGCGTCCAGAATGTCTGCGCGTGTATAGATCCTGCTGGAATCGTTCAGGGTGCTGCCAAGACGAAAAGCCAGTTCCACTTCCACGCCGAGAAAGCGGCAGGTAGAGGCAGGAAGGGTATCCCCTTCAGTGAAAATACTTGCAGCATGGAGGGGGGCTGCTGCCGGTGTAGCTGAGCTGCTTGATGCGCCAACTTTCCAGCCACAGACAGGACCGAGGTCGTGGGCGACGATGTCCTGCACATGATAGGCTTCGGTCTCGTTGAGTGGAGCTATCAGGGTGTCTTCTGGCGAAAAATTTTTCCCGCGCCGCAGGTCGAGTAGCTGGCGGGCAAGAGTATTGACGTTGGACAAGGACTATTCTCCAGCAACTCAGGACAGCCGTGGCCCGGATGTCTGCCTGTATTCATCTGTTCGGGGCAGGTTACCACGCCGTTTCAATATTGTAGCGGGGGCGTGAGGGTCCGGGATCGGCGCTTTTGTCCCAAGCGCTCCACTCCCATCCCGGATGTTGGCGGTTTTCTGCGAGCATGGCCTCTGTGGGCTGTGTGGAGGGTGCTTTGTTTTTCTGTGTAATGTTCCAGGCGTTCCACGCAGCCTGATCGCCCATATAGACACAGCCACAGCCAAGTTTGTCGGCAAAAAGATAAATGGGGCCTCGATCGCTGTCCCTGTAGGTAAGCTCTCCTTCAGGAAGAAGGTTCATAAGTTCGTAACGGGCCGTTGTGTTCGCCGGGTGGGCCGTGAAGCCTGCGCGTGCCAGTTTGAGGTCCGTGCGCAGCAGTCCGGAGGCCGGTGAACAGGCGGTCAGGGACATGATGATGATTGTTATTGGTGCGGCGGTGGAAAAGAAGATCGCCGAAAGGAATCTATTGTGCGGAAGTGTCTTGGCCAAGTGAGGGGCTCTCCGGTATGTGTTCCAGCCATGGAGAGCATGAGATGAGCGAGACATTCGAAGGCCATATTGAGGACACCCGTCTGGCGGATGCCCTGAGCGAGCGGTATCTGGCCTACGCCCTGTCCACGATCATGTCCCGTTCCCTGCCGGACGTGCGTGACGGTCTCAAACCTGTGCACCGGCGTTTGATCTATGCGATGCACCAGCTGCGTCTTGATCCCACATCCGGGTTTAAAAAGTGTGCACGCGTCGTCGGTGATGTGATCGGTAAATATCATCCGCATGGTGACGCTTCGGTTTACGAGGCTCTTGTGCGGCTGGCTCAGGATTTTGCCGTGCGTTTTCCCCTTGTTGAAGGGCAGGGGAACTTCGGGTCCGTCGACGGGGATAACGCGGCGGCCATGCGTTATACTGAAGCACGCATGACCGCTGTGGCTCAGGCGCTTTTGGAAGGCATTGGCGACGATGCCGTTGATTTCCGTCCGACATATGATGGTGAGGAAAGCGAGCCGGTTGTTCTTCCCGCTGCTTTTCCGAATCTTCTTGCGAATGGAGCCGCGGGAATCGCGGTCGGTATGGCGACCAGCATTCCGCCCCATAATGCGGCGGAGGTCTGTGCGGCGGCTGTTCATCTGATCCGGCATCCGGAAGCCACTGTCGCGGATCTTTTGCAGCATATGCCTGGTCCTGACTTTCCAACGGGTGGTTTGATCGTTGAAGAGCCGGATGCCATCCTCAAGGCCTATGAAACGGGACGAGGTGGGTTCCGCATCCGTGCGCGTTGGGACGTTGAACAGGGACGTTTTGGGACGTGGCAGATTGTCGTCACTGAAATTCCCTATCAGGTTCAGAAATCCCGCCTGATCGAGCAGATCGCGGATCTGATGGATCAGAAGAAGCTTCCACTTCTGGGGGATATCCGTGACGAAAGCACGACTGACATCCGGCTCATTCTCGAACCGAAGACGCGTGGGATCGAACCTGAAGTTCTGATGGAAACGCTCTTCCGTGCGACGCCGCTGGAAAGTCGTTTTCCGCTGAACATGAATGTTCTGTCTGCGGATCGTCAGCCGGGTGTTCTGAGTCTGCGTGAGGTATTGCGCCAGTGGATTGATCACAGGCATGAGGTTCTGGAACGCCGGAGCCGCCATCGTCTGACTGCCGTTGAAAAGCGGATCGAGATACTTGAAGGTTTTCTCGCGGTTTATCTGAACCTTGATGAGGTCATTCGGATCATCCGTGAGGAAGACGATGCGAAAGCCGGACTGATTGCCACGTTTGGACTGACGGAGATGCAGGCGGAAGCGGTTCTGAACATGCGTCTTCGTAGCCTCAGACGTCTGGAAGAGATGGAAATACGTTCTGAGCACGGAAAACTTTCCGAAGAGCGTGATGGATTGGTCAAGTTGCTTGGTGATGAGAAGCTGCGGTGGAAGCGCATTGCCACGGAGGTTGCAGAAACAGGCCGGAAACTGGCGGGGGGCGAGGCTGGCAAGCGTCGGAGCACGCTGGCGGAAGTTCCGGGGAAAATAGATATGTCTGTGGTGGCCGCGGTTGATCGCGAGCCACTCACGCTGATCTTGTCGGAAAAGGGCTGGATACGGACGCTGAAAGGTCATGGGATCGACGGCGAAACCCTGAAATTCAAGGAAGGAGATTCCCTGCGTTTCGCGGTGCCCTGTCAGAGCACGGATCGGATCTGTCTGTTTGCAACCAATGGTCGTGCCTATACCGTGACGGCGGGTGATCTGCCGCGTGGAAGAGGGGATGGTCAGCCGGTTCGACTGCTTGTTGACGTATCGAATGATGATGATCTTCTGGCAGTTTTTGCCGTTGTGGAAAATGAGAAATGGCTGGTCGCATCGAGTGGCGGGCGCGGCATGATCGTTGCGGCCGGTGACTTCGTTGCCGAGAAACGTAGTGGGAAGCAGGTTCTGAATCTTCGTGGCGATGAAAGCGCAGCGGTGTGCATTCCCTCTCAGGGCGACAGGATTGCGACCTTGTCTTCAGGCAAACGTCTGCTGATTTTCCCGCTGGATCAGATGCCTGAACTTTCAAAGGGTGTTGGTGTTGCGTTGCAGAAATTGTCGTCAGATGAAAATCTGCGTCAGGTCGTGATCTTTACGGAGTCTGAAGGGCTGTTGTGGCCCGGAGCTGGCCGTGTGCGACACGCGGCGGATCTGATGCTGTGGCAGGGACGCCGGGGAGCGGCAGGTAAAGCGGCGCCGACATGGGCATTGCGAAAGGCCTGAGCGCTTTGACGAACACTGATGGACAGGGGATGCGGAGTGGATTTTTTCACTTCGCGCTGTTCTGAACTTTGAATGTTTTCTTCCTGTTTCTTTTAGTGTTTGCAGCCTTGCTGCCGACTGTGCCGTTGCTTGCATGTCGTTTGGGTATAATTTCCCGGACATCTCTGCTGCCTGAAATTCTGATACCGGCTGCATGGGCCGTTTCAGGATTTTGCGCCGTTATTGCCGGAGGCTTCGGAATGGAGCTGTATCCGGGTGGCGTGATTGCTGGCGATCAGGTGGCTTGGCTGTTTGTGAGCGTCATCTCTCTTGTCGCGGGAGTATTTCCGGACCGTCGGGCAGGCATTACTGTTCCCTGGTGTGCGGCGCTGCTTGCAAGCCTTGCGCAGACACCGGCTGCACTGGCGCTTTCCACCGGAGTGGCATTGCTGTCGAGCCGGACGGAAAATGCATTGGACCGGAGTTGTTCGTTTATACTGGCAGTAGCCTGCGTTACGCCGTCATTTCTGATGAGTGGTCTTTGTCTGGCAAGTGTGATTTTTCTGGCCGGACGAGGGAAATCCAGCGAAGGCAGAACCCTTCTGTCCTGTGTTCTCGTGATGATGGTTGCTGTCCGGGTTTTCTGTTTTCATACAGTCATATCGGGTGATTTTCTGTCGGGTTTGTGTTTGGCGGGCATTGCAACGGTTCTCTCCATCATGCTGTGTCTTCTGTCGTTGCGCGCCACGGGAATAAAGCAGTCTCTCGCGGCATTGGCTGCCTGTGGAACAGAATTGCTGCTTGTTGGCATCGCTCTTGCTGAAGTCGCCCGAGCTGGCGACATGCCGCTGACGGCGCGTGCCGCATTTTCCGCTGTTTTCACAGGATTGACGGCTGGATTGCCGCTTGTCGCTCTTGCCATGTCAGCGGGTGCTGTTGCTTCGTGGTTGTATGGATCGGATCGTCTGACGCGACTGGGTGCAGTGCAACAGGTGATGCCGCGTCTGTCGCTGCTTCTCGGTCTGGGACTTTTTTCTCTCAGCTGTTTGCCGCCGTCAGGGATGTTCACGGCGCTCTGGCTGGAGGCGCAGGTCCTTTTGCTGCTGCCTGCGGATGGCAGTCTTCTCACCATTCTTCCCTGGCGCATTCTGCTGGCGACGCAAGGTCTTGCCTTGGGGTTGGCAGCTCTGGCTGCCTGCCGAGTGGGTATTGCTCTGTTTGGCGGATCAGCACCGGATCAACAGCAAGGTGAAATAGCCATTTCTTCTCCGCCGGGCGTCATCATGGTGCCTTTCGTTGTTGTCACGGTTCTCTGTCTGTTGTTGTCCTTCTTTCCCGGTTTGGTGCTGCACTGGCAGTCAGCTCTGCTTGCACGGATGGCGGGTGGAGAGAGCACGTCTGCTCATTGGCTGTTTTTGCAGTCGCCTGATGGTCTGTCGATCTGGTCTCCTGAGGCGGTTGGCGGGGTGTTGCTGTGCGCTGCAGCTCTGGTCCTTGGAATACGGCGAGGATTGAAGCATTATCAGAGCGAAGATGAGGCAACCAATCGTCCGGCAGATGTCTGGAATGGTGGATATGCAGCTGAGAGCAATGTTTCGATGCGTATGCCGCCCGGTATCGCGTTGTTGTTGCTCGAGTCTGTTGTTTCGGAAGATTTTCAAATTACGTATAAAACTATACGTAATCGTATGTGGAACAATCTGTGCTCTCTGTATTTTTCCAGTTTCCATAAAGTTTTGTCATATATATTGAATGGGCAGAATATTCTCCCGGTTATGTTCGCGGTGCTTGCTCTGTGCCTCATTATTGCTGCGCTATGGGGAGGAAATTGAATGACCGATTTCCTGAACTTCATCATTCTGATGGCGCGACATTTGTTCGGTGTCATTGTGCTGTTGTCTTGCGCGCCTTTGGCAACTGGATTTTTTGAGTGTGTCAAAAAATATTTTGAAGGGAAAAATTATTTTCCGATTACTGAGCGTTTTCATCTGTATCGGCACCTGATGGGGATCGACGAGAGTAAGCGAGTGTTTCTGCCTGTTGTGATTTTTGTCCTTTCCTTGGCAATCGCTTTTCTTCTGCCTGTCATTGCGGCCGATGTTCCGGGGCGAATTGTCGATTTTCCTGGATTATGTGCACTCTTTATCCTGGCGAGGGGGCTTCTTGCCGTTGCGGGTCTTCAGCGCAACTTGTCAGGTCCATTTTCTGGCGGGCAGTTTGCCATGGTGGACGTTGTTCGTCTTTCGGGTGCTGTTCTCGCCATGCCAGTCATTTATCTGGTGACTGGAGTGTTTTCTGGTGGCGGTTCAACATTGTTTTCCGCATCAGGCGCGGTGGCACCAGCCATTCTTGCAAGTGCTGCATTGCTGGCGGTTGGGGATCAAAGTCCCATCAAAAACGATCATTTTTCTAACTATTCATCTGGTGATCGCGCTCTTCTGCTTGTTTCATCTGACATGATATTCATGATGTGGATTATTCTTTGTATTCACAATGTGATTGAAAGAATCCTCGTATCTCCGGGGGCGTATTATTTTCATCAGAGTGTGGTGTTTGGCATATCGATTGCAATATCGATGATCGCCATACTTTCACTCATGGCTTTGATGTCTCTACCATCGGTTCCCATAATCCGGCGAACGCGTAATATGGCTGGCGCAGCCATGCTGCTGGCCGTGATGAGCATGGTCTTTGCTTCCGTTCAGACGTCGGCGGGCCTTCCATGACGCCGTTATTCGTTGCCGTGCCGCTCTTTGCTGTGTTCGCATTGATCGGAGGTTCATGGCTGCTTGCCCTTCTGGGGATAGGGATAGCGATTGATCTTCTTTTTCTCAGGATGGCGGGGAATATTGGTGCATATCCTGTCATCAATATTTACGTCGCTGCGGGTTTGATTTTGTTTGGGTCATTCATTTCCGCGGTTTTCCTGTCTGGATTGATGAATGAACACAGGCGGTCCGGACGGCTTGTTGTCGCATCTTTGACCTCGGTGCTGCTTGTTGTGATGCTGGCAGGAGATCGTCTGCTCACTGGCCAGGAAGAGGGGTGGTTTACCGGAATGATGCTCCTCTGCATCGGGTTGTCAGCTCTAGCTGTGGCCCCGGCGGCGGAACGTCTGGCCGTTTCCATCTTCATAAGCTTGTCCGGTTTTGTCATGATTTCCGCATTTTCAATGGGGTTTTATCATTTCCTCATGATGGGATTGTCATGTCTGACGTGCGGGATTCTGACCGTCATGTTTACGCGACGTCTGTCTCTACCGGCTCATGTTTTCGCATCTTCTGATCATGGGGCAGAGGGAGGATTTCTGTGAGTCTGGCAGCAATCTCCACCCGGACGGCCTTAATATGGCCTGTGCTGTGTTTGCTGGTCACGTCTGTCGGTGTTTTTCTCAAGGGGAACGCCTATGGTCGTCTGGCGGGAATAGGTGCGGGCTTGCTGGGGGCTGTGCTGGCCCTTGTTTTTCTGGCCACCGGAATATTATTCGGTATTTCCGTGGGGAAAGGTTCAATCTTACTCCCTGTCGGCTGGTTATTGCTGTCCTTGTTGTCGCTTCCTCTTTCTCTTTCGTTTTCCTCCCAATTTGAAAATATTCTGAAAGGGAAAGCAGACCGGAAATTCTTTTTGCCTGTTTTGGGTGGCGCAATTCTGATTGTGATCAGCACGCAGGCTCTTGTTGTCGATGATCCTGTTTTTGCTCTGGTGCTTCTGCTGGTGATTCAATTATTGGCCGCATGGGAACTGGGGCAGAGAAAAGGCTGGGCCGGAGCGGGGCTGGAGCGTTTGCATGCGTTGGTCGCTGGTGGAGGGCTTCTTTTACTGGCGCTTGTTCTGGTGTCATCACCATGGTCTGGGAGTGATGAAAGCATCAATGAGCACAGGGTTCTGCTTCTCGCTGAAAGTCTTTTTTGTGGAGCAGGTTTGTCGATTTTATCTGGCCTCGTTCCCGGCACTTCTTTGACTTTTTCTGTCCAGAAGGATTTTTTTCCAGATTTATTGCGAAAACTGGCTTTATTTCTTCCATTGGTCACATCAGGAAGCTGGATGGCGATTTGTGGTAATGCCGCAGGTGGTGTTCTTATTTTCTCTGGATGCCTTCTGATCTTGAAACAGATTATTTCCGGATCTTCAGATAGAAAAACAAAAGGCGGAAAAATCGGGTTTGCGGCCATTGCCGCGGGATTAAATGATCCGATAGCAACTGCATTGATCCTGTCGGATATTTGCATTTCAGGAAATCAGTTTTTTGAATCTGAAAGAAAATTTCTGAGAATCATAAAATTGATGGGATATTGTTTATCCAGCGCTGGTCTGCTGTTCCTGCTTGTGGATGTGTCGTCATATTCACTGATGCTTTCATTCATTGTTCTTGTTTTTATTATTTTTCTCTCAGAAATTCTGAAATATCCAGAGTTCGACAATGAGTGATTCATATCGTCTTCCTGCAACCGTTGTTTCTTCCGGGAAAAAGTTACGCTCGGTAAAAGAAATTATTTGTCAGGGAGAAAAGACATCTCCGTCCTGGGCATATCTTCTCGGGGAATATGAATGGCGTTCTCTGGGCGAGGTTCTTGAGGAAGAACGTTACCTTTTTTCAGGTCTGTGGTGCGATGGACAGCGTATTCTAGCCCTTTTCCGATGGAGAAGCGGAGAAGTTCTGATGGCTGTTCATGTTCCGGAAGGCCCGCGATATCCCGCTTTATCGACAACGGTTCCAGCTGCTTTGCCATTTGAGCGGGTTATCCGGGATCTTTATGGTTTCGAAGCGATGGGTGCCGAGGATATGCGTCCTCTCATTAATCGCGGTGCCTGGCCTGTTTCATGGCCGCTGGCTCTCAGGCCGGGCCTTGCAGGATGCGAGGAGGACGATTTCGAAGTTAGGCTTTTCTCTGACGACGATCGTGAATTTCTGCTGATTTCTGGCCCTGCATCAGGTGCTTCAGAAGCGTCAGCGCTGTTCAGGCAGAGTGTATCCGATCTGAAAGTTTCCGGGTCGGAAACGATCCGTGGTTTTACGCACAGAGGCATTGCTGCACGCATGATGGGAGCCTCTCTGGAAGAGGCTGTTGTTCTTGCCGGGCGTATTGCAGCCTCTGCGGTGGTTGCTCATCAATGGACATTCTGTGCAGCAGTCGAACAGATATCGGGCTTTCAGATCAGTGAATCCGCACTTCTGGTGAGAGCAGTTTTTGCAGAAATAGAACGTATATTGTCGCATTTTCGGATTTTGGCGCGTGTCGCGCGATATGCGGATGCCGGATTGCCCGCACAACGAATGTCTGAGGCCCGAGAAGCTGTATTGCAGGTCTTTTCGGAGTGCATGGGGCGTCGCTCCCTGATGGATATGGTAGTTTTGGGAGGTGTGAATATTCCATCGCCGGACATAGAGGATGATGTCGCCCGTATCGGTATTATTCATGATCTTGCAAAGAATATTGCCGATCTTGTCGATGAGTCATTATTCGTTCTGCGACCTCTCTGGCAGAGTTATCCGGGTCTGCTCGTGCGTTTGCGGGGGCTTGGGCCTGTTTGCTCTGAAGATGTGATGGTGAGGGGAGTGACGGGGCCGGTAGCTCGCGCTTCGGGTTTGGGAAGGGATCTGCGCAGTCAGGCCTCCCCATGGGTGAATGCTGGCATGCAGGTGCAGTCACAGAGGGAAGGGGATGTCGTTGCCCGTTGCCGACAGTTGTTTGCGGAGTGTCAGGAAAGCGCACGTCTTCTGAATCTGTTTGCGGAGCGTTTGACGCATGTTTCTGCGGATGTGCCTTTGCGACACATATTCCATCCTGAAAATGGCTGGGGACATGCCGTAACTGAAGGGCCTGCGGGTGTTGTGGAGGTTGTGCTTCATCTGAAAGAAGGAAGACCAGCTTCTGTAATGATGCGTGATCCGTCTGTGGAACTCATCCCACTGGCGGATCGGGCATTGAAAGGCGTGATGCCGGAAGATATTGCAGCGGTTCGGAACTCCTTTGGTTTTTCAATATCTGCGGCGGATATGTGAAAAGGCTCCATGCACCATGATGAAGATACGGGCATTGCTGACCGGGTTGCATGAAGGCGTGTTTCCACGGCTCCCCGAGGTTTCACGCGGAAAGGGGGAGTTTTCTCTCTTTCATGTCGATGCGGGTGGATGCGATGGTTGCGCGATGGAGATCGAAAGCCTGCGCTATGGTGGCTGGAACCCGGAAAAATATGGTCTTCATTTTCATGAGACACCGACCAGTGCTGATTTTCTTCTGATAACCGGTGTTTGCACGCACGCCATGATGCCTGTGGTGCGAGCCGCATGGGCGGCAATGGCCCGGCCCGCGGGCCTGATTGCGGCGGGTGCGTGTGCGATGGATGGCGGACCATTTCAGAGAAATTATGCAACATTGCCGGGCCTGAGAGGGAGCGTCACACCCTCTCTGGAAATTCCGGGTTGCCCGGTCTCGCCGGGTGATTTCCTGTCGGCTCTCTCCACGCTACTCGGCAACGGAGGTTCATCCGCTCAGGAAGGATGAGAGTCTTTCGTTGGGGCCAGAATTTCCGGTTGCTCATCCGGAAATTCCTGCATCTCCTCTGCCGCGCGGCGCAGACGGTGAAAGCTGCGACGGCTGAAGGGAAGCATGGCGATATAGATCACGCCCGCTGCTGCCAGAGCGCCCCAGGGATCAGCGACGAGGGCCACGGCATAACACACTGTGCCAAGCATGAGTGGCAGGACGAAGCGGGCAGGGACCTTGAAATTCTTGAAGGACCAGACAGGCAGTGTGGACACAAGCAGCAACGCTGTGCCTGAGAGAGTCAAAGCATTTAGCATTGGCTGGTGGCTGAACTCCTCAATGGGAGCATAGCCCAGAGTATCGGCTTCAAGGCCGAGAAACAGAGGAAACAGCGCCAGACCAGCTCCGGCAGGTGCGGGAACGCCAGTGAAGAAATTACTGGCATAGCGCGGACGTTCATCCTGATCGTCCAGCCCTGCATTGAAGCGGGCAAGTCTGAGCGACATGCACACTGTGAACATCAGGCACGGGAGGAAGGCGTAGCGTCCGGCGTTCTGCAATGACCACAGATAGAGAATGAATGAAGGCGCAACGCCAAAGCAGCAGAAGTCGGACAGGCTGTCGAACTCTGCTCCAAAGCGGGTGGAACCGCGCAGAAAACGGGCGATACGACCATCAAGACCGTCAATCACAGCTGAAATCAGCAGTGCTATTGCGGCGTAACGGAACTTCCCTTCCAGACCAAAACGCATCGCCAGCAGCCCGGAACACAGACCGATCATGGTCAGGAGATTGGGGATGAGGCGATTGAACGAAGGTCCCCGGACCCTGTTTCGGGGCAGCCGTTTCAATCTGGGGCGCGGGCGTTGTCGAGGAAGCGTCACCGAGGGAAAGCCTCTCGAAAGTGGCAGGATATCATGCGCTGAGAATAGCCATGACGGTTTCGCCGCCAATCATTGTCTGTCCGACTTCGACTGTGGGAACAACACCGGGTGGCAGGTAAAGATCGGTGCGCGAGCCAAAGCGGATCAGACCGAAACGCTCACCGGCTTCCAGTTTTGTTGTCGGAGTGACCGAGCAGACGATACGGCGTGCAATCAGACCGGCGATCTGCACCACTGCGACCATGCGGCCATCAGGCAGTGTGATCGACATGGCATTGCGTTCATTTTCTTCGGACGCTTTGTCCAGACTGGCGTTCAGGAAGCGACCGGGGTGATAGGCAATGCGGGTGACCGTGCCTGCGACCGGAGAGCGGTTGACGTGCACATCAAGCACGGAGAGGAATGTGGCGATTCGCCAGACGGGTGTTTCACCCATACCGAGTTCTGTTGGTGGAGCGACCTTTTCGATCGACACGATCCGCCCATCCGCCGGGGCGACGGCAACGTCTTCCCGCATTGGGGGAACTCTTTCGGGGTCACGAAAGAAATAGACGCAGAAACCGAAGAAAGCACCAGTCAGGCCACTGAGGCGACGGAGGTGCTTGCATTTCAGCTTGCGGCCCAGACTCCAGGCGACAGCGGTAGCAGCCCCTGAAGCCAGAAGGAAAGGGCGTGCTTCCCGATGGGGGGGAGCAAGAACAAGACGGATGGAAGCAATGAGCGACATGGATATTTTTCTTACGGCTTTCTGTGCCGGAATCAAGCGTTCTCCATTCTCACGTATGGCAGTTCTGTGTGGCAGGTGGTGTGATGAGTCTTGCGCGGATGCCGGGTTTCAGGTGATGAGCGCGTCATGATCGTGATCCGCTCCCTCGTTTTTCTGATATGTGCATTCATCCTGACTTTTCTGATGGGGGTCGTCGCCATCCCTGTCAGACTGGTTTTCAAGAGGTCAGCGCTGGCCTATGCGCGTCTTTGGTGCCGCCTGTTGCTCAGGATGCTGCATGTGATCTGCGGCATTGATTACAGGGTGGTCGGATATGAACTTCTGCCGAAAGAAGGGCCGTTCCTGATTGCGTCCCAGCATCAATCGGCTTTTGACACGCTTCTTTGGATGACCCTGTTGCCGGCGCCTGCCTATGTCATGAAGGAAGAACTGACGAAGATTCCTCTGGTCGGTCCGATGTTGCTGCTGACGGGCATGATGCCTGTGGAGCGCTCGGCCGGGGCGAAGGCGCTTCGTTCCCTGTTGAAAGTTACGGATCAGGCTGTGGCCGCCGGAAGACAGATCATTATTTTCCCGGAAGGCACGCGCGTGCCATGGGGGCAGAAAGAGCCGCTCAAGCCCGGTGTAGCAGCGATGGCGCGTCATTCTGGTCTGCCATTGTTTCCCGTCGCGACCGATTCCGGTCGTTTCTGGGGCAGGGCTGCGTTTCTGAAATATCCGGGGACCATTTCCGTTGTTGTCTGCCCTGCTGTCTCGGGAAGGGACCGTGCGGCTCTTCTTGGTGACATCGAAGGGGCATGGTCGAAGGGGCAGGAACGCATTGCATCCGGCATCTGACGGATAACCGCTGATTTTATGAGTTATCTACAGTTTCTGGGGATAACTCTGGGGATGCAGGCTGGAACTGTTTCGACTTTTCGTGGATGGACAGATGGGAATGTGTCCATTGGCGATCATGTTCCACTCTCCGCAAGGGGAAGGTATCAATATGCAATGTCTTCTGCATTTCTGTTTCTAAAGTCGAAGAGACGGTTTTTCTCTCTTTTGTCTGAAATAAATCTAACAGATTATTTCTGTAATATTTGAGTATATTTCAAAAAATTCATGTAAATTCCGTTCTGTGGATAAAATATCGTGCAGCGCGCATCGCGATGTCATTCTGGAGGTCGGGCAGTTTGCATGAGAACATGAATATGAGCGCTGCGTCTGTCCGCTTTCCCTTCTGTGCGTCGCTGTGTCGCATGAAGAACGTACTTCTCACTGTATGTGTCGCTTTGATCGTCTATGCAGGATTATGCTCTGCCGCGAGAGTGACACTGCGACGTGTTTTCTCGACTTTATCATCTGTTTCACACCTTCCGGATGGCCGTCCTGGTCATGTGTCGTGGAAAGATGTTGTGTGGCAGGGTGGTTGGAGTGAGCGTGCGTTTATATTGCAAATGCCCCAACTTCTTTTGGAGTTCGGGCAAGGAGCAGCACTGACTGTCAGAAGTGACAGGCTGCGTGTCTCGGTCTCGTTTCTACATCCATTAACGCCGGTGTTCGGTGAAGGGGATGGGCAATATATTTTGGCGCTGGGGGCTGAGGGCAATCCGTCCGAGGTCGCGGCCCTGACGTTACGCGGAGCTTACGCAAAGCTGATGCATGGGCAGATTCAGGCCTATGCGCGGGAAGGAAGCGTCAGGCTGATGAAGATTGCAGGGGTGGGACAGTCTGTTTCCGTGCCCCTGCGTGATGTCGTTCTGAAACTTCAGTCCGATTGCGGGAGCTGGTGGTCATCTCAGGCTTCATTATGTTCCGGGTTTCTTGCGATTGATCAGGTCTTGCTGCCGGATTCCGTGCCGGGGGTCAGAAATGTGCGGCAGCTCACGTTTGCTGCATCATTCCAGTCCGCTGATGGCAAAGGAAA
>JAAYUA010000120.1 GCA_012517935.1 Acetobacter sp.
ACCCAGAGCGCTTAATAAAAATAAATAAAGAAATTGCAGAGGCACGATTATCAATGTAGAAGGATGAAATCTTAAAGAAATACCAGCGCCAAAAAGACCAAAAGAAACACCATAAACAATTCCTAATAATATTTTAATGAAAAAATTTGTATCAATTCGAAGATCTAAGCTTGAAAATAAACATAGAATAGAGACCATAAGAAATGACAACAATATAGAATGAAGAATCCCAACGATAGACCTATTTAAAGACAGCTTAAACAATCCATTTCCGCTAATAGCCAGACGCTCCATAACTCCATTCGATAAATCTTTGTCAAATTCTCCGGCACAATAAGCAATACCATTTGATAAAATAGTCCATATTATATATAGTTTGACGTCCATTTTATAGGAGGAAAAAAATTTCATCATTATGATATGATATATCACAAACAAAATAATAGAAAAAATTGTTCCAATTAAAAATTTCGGTAAATCCTTGATTACATTTAAATAAAACCTATAAAATTCACAATAAATATCACTATTATTTTTCATCATATACATTGAGGTAAACCTTTTCCAGTTCTCGACCATCGTGAGATAGATTGCAACCATATAGCGTGTTTTCTACTTTACCGTTCTTCAGAAAAATAATTCTGTCCGATATTTTTGATATTATATTGGTGTCATGGGAGGCCAGAAATATACCTATCCCATCACTCTTCATGTCTAATAGCATATCGCTTAAAGTTTGAGATGATTTCAAGTCAAGACCCAAAGTTGGTTCATCTAATATTAAATATTGCGGATTGTGTAATATACCCAATACAATAGATAATTTCTGCCTCTGCCCCCTTGAAAGCTTTGAAGTTCGCACATTAAGAATTCTTTCTATGTTTAAATATTTTGATATTTTTTCTAACCTTAAACCTATCTCTACATTAGATAATCCCATAAGCATTCCGAAATATTTTATATTTTCTTTTGCTGTAAAATTACTATAAGAATCTTTGCTTCCATCTATAGATACGCCTATATTTTTTTTGACGCCAGCATGATTAAAAATATTTTCTCCATTAATTTCAACATATCCTTTATCCGGTCGCAAAAGGCCACACATAATTCTTATTAAAGTGGTCTTTCCATATCCATTTGGCGCCAATATAGATACAATTTCCTCTCTGTTTATTTCGAATGATAAATCATCTAAAACTTCAACTCCCTCCAATGATCTGTTAAATTTCTTTGTTAATCCATGAACTATTAATTTCCCTCTACTATCCAACTTTTCTAACTCCGATTAATTTTATAAAATCATTTCACATAAGAAATTTAAAACATTTTATGTGTGGTTTGACAACGTGGAGCGTCCGAAAAACCCTCCGCTTTTGGATCTCTCTGTGCGATTCCATTCCTCATGCCATGATTGGGGAGATTGGCTCATGAAACAGCCTGGTTTCTTTGATGTTGACGCGCGCCTTGCCCGATTAAGCAGTCTTGGCAACCAGCTCGAAGCGTTTTCCCGGACTGTGGATTTTGAGGTGCTCTGCCCTGGTCTGGTCTGGTCTGGTCTGGTCTGGTCTGGAGAAGGTTCTGGCTGAGTCGGATGGAAGCAAAGAGGGAGGGAGGAAGATGGAAGCATGTCGCCCAGCGATCTCGCCATTCCATTCTTTGACTACAAATCCTATGTCTCCATCGGCCGGAAGTTTCGACTGATCCGAAAATGGAAAACGACAGATGCTGCACCAGTGATGGTCCGCGATTGAGAGAGGGGCTGCTGGATACAACCAATACGGCCTCAACAGTGTGGGCAGACGCAGCCTATCGCTTAAAAGCCAATGAAGATTCCATGGAGAAGCAGGGCTTTGTCTCGAAAGTCCATAGGAATAAAGCTGCATCTCAAGCTTATGACACGACATATCCAGAAATCGAATGCTGTAAAGTCAGTTATCCACTCGCGTGTCGAACACATCTTTGCCGATCAAAAATCACAAACGGGACTATGCATACGGACTGTCGGCATAGCCAGAGCTACCATGAGGATTGGACCGACCAATATCATCTACAATATGCACTGCGTCCTATTTCTGGAGCAGATCCGCACAGCAGCATAGCAAACCCAGCGGATGATCTTCACTGATCTACTCAAAATGTAAATCAGGAGCCACCATGGCAACCATCAACCAACGGTTCTTCGATCTCTCCATCTGTCACATATTCTACAATTTACATCATAAATACATCACTTATAAATGGAACTGGCGGTTTTTCCGCTACACCAGCGGAAACATGCAACGATTTTCGTGTGATTTTCCCTGATACAGTTGTCGGCAATCGCTCGACAAAATGAACCTCTTTGATCCCCACCCATCGACCAAGCATTTGATGAACCTGTCCGATAATATCTTCCGCAGAAAGCGGGACAAAATCGGAATCAGCTACAACATAAGCGACAGGTCGTTGTCCCCTCAATTCATCAGCCACAGCCACCACAGCACACGCATGAACGGCGGGATGTGCGGCAATGATCTTTTCGATCTGCACACCTGAAATCCGACGTCCCGCGACCTTGATGACATCATCAGAACGCCCCAGCATATGAACGGCGAGTGACTTATCAATCATGCCTTCATCAAAGGTCCGGTAATATTTGCCCGTTTCATCAATATAAAGTGTTGGAGGGTGGATTTCCCTCTCCCTCCAGATACCTGCCAGACAACCGGGCGGCAGTGGCAAGGAAAGGACAATCTCACCACATGGCTCACCGGGGGTGATCGGCATGATAGCTGGACGGAACCCTGGCGCAGGTCGCCCGATATCGTTCATGAGTGAAACCGGTTCAGCCTCGGGCAGGCCAAAGAAATGGGCCGTGATGCTCCATCCTGTTTCCGTCTGCCACCAATGATTGACGACAGGTTTGCAAAAATACGATCGCGCCCAGTCCAGCAATGTCGGATCTGCATATTCCCCGGCGACAAAGATATGGGCCAATGCAGGCAATATCACCTTCGGCAGATGTCGGCTTTCCTGACGCAAAAGGCGCATCTGCGTCGGGGTGGTGAACAGGCATTTCACCGCGTGTTCATGACAGATCGTGCGAACAGCGGCAGTTGACACTCCCCCTTCCACGATCACACTGGTGCACCCGCTGATCAGCGGCGCATAAACACCGTAAGAATGGCCAACGACCCAGCCGAGATCCGATGTCGTAAAAAAGGTATCACCGGGTTTGCAGCCATAGATCAGATCCATGGACAGAGCGAGCGCAACGGCATGACCGCCATTGTCACGCACAATACCTTTCGCATGACCTGTCGTGCCGGATGTATGAAGAATATAAAGGGGGTCGTCGGAACGTAGCGTAACTGGCTCTACCGGCGAGGACTGCTCCAGCGTATGGAAATCATGATCCCTCCCCGGCAGAAATGAGGCCGGGCAGGCTTCACGCTGCACGATCACGCAGGCTTGCGGTCTATACGCCGCTTTGGTCAGTGCTTCGTTCAGAACGGATGCAGACGGGATCGGCGTTTGCCCCTGAAAACTACAACTGGCAATGATGACAACCTTCGGGGCCACATCATCAATCCTGCGCGCCAGTTCAGGCCCGGCATAACCCGCAAAAACCACGACATGGACAGCACCAATCCGAGCACAGGCCAGCATGGCAACAGCCGTCTCGATCATGGTCGGCATGGCGATCAGGACGCGATCACCTTTCTCCACCCCCAGCGAGCGTAGACCACCGGCAAATCCAGCCACCTTACCCCGCAACTCTCGGTAAGTTACGAGCTGACGTTCCTTGGTCGCACAAGAATGCCAGATCAATGCCGCCTGTTCACCACGACCATTTTCAACATGCCGATCCACGGCATTATGGCAGGTATTGAGCGTGGCATCGGGGAACCAGTCATGCCAGCCATCTGCACGTATCCTGCATGAGGTTACCGGTGCCTGCTTCCATGTGACACGTTGCGCCGCAGACAGCCAGAACTGCTCTGGCTGCTTCAACACCGCATCGTGCATCGCCTCGTATGTCATCCATGGAAGCATGGCGTTTTACTCCGTTCAGGCTACGGGTACGTCTTTGCCAGTGATCTGGCTGGCCAACCATGCGGCATCACGTGAGACACCGGAAAACCGTCCAGAACCCCATGTGTGCAGCCACGGCAGACCAAGGAAGTAAAAGCCAGGTGCATCGGTCACACCGCGATGCCAGAGCGGTTTGTTAGCTCCGTTGAAGACCGGCACGTCGATCCACCGGTAGTTGGGGCGAAAGCCGATGCACCAAATAATTGAAGTAATTCCAGCAGCTTTCAGGTCCAGTGGGACGTTACTATCATCAGGCTCCCAGACAGGTATATACGGCTCTTCGGTCGGGACCGTGATCCCTTCACGAGAGATGTAAGCATCGATGGATTTCTTGATGTCAGCATTGGTCTTGTCCGCATCATCAAGATTTTCCTTAAGATCCGCCGTGAAGTGGGCCACCTCATCGCGGATTGTCTCCAACGTACCGTGCAGCCCCACACCTTCCTTTGCAAAAAGACGCAGATCAAGATCGTGACCTCCATTTCGGCCGGTCACATAATGGTTGGTCTTGTCACGTGCGCCATCACGCAGCGGGTGATTATCGACGGTAAGATCATAGAAATTCATATCCGCAAGCCAGTCCACCACGTCCCGACCACGATAGAAACGCGAGACACGCGGGGCGGAACCGACACAGAGATGAACTTTGCGTTTTTCAAGGAACAGATCCTCGACAATCTGCGCACCAGACTGACCGCTGCCCACAACGAGAACCGCACCGTCCGGAAGCTGATCAGAATTTCTGTAATCCTGTGAATGAATCTGAAAAATTGAGGAATCGATTGCGCTGGCATAACCGGGGATCACCGCATCATGATAGGCTCCCGATGCAATAACCACCTGTTTTGCGTGCCAGATCTCTTCCCCTGCCACCACACGATATCCACCGGCATCATGACGTGTGATGGAGGTAACCGCTGTGTGTTCACGTAGCGGTGGAGTGAAGGATGCGACGAAACCTTTGACGTAGTCAATGATTTCCTCTTTCACCATAAACCCATGGGGATCTTTTCCTTTATAAGGATGCCCAGGAAGTTCACATTGCCAGTTCGGTGTGACCAGACAGAAATTGTCCCAGCGCTCATCATCCCATGAATGGCAGGCCGTCTTTGCTTCAAAAACAATATGTTCCACTTTCTCGCGGCAAAGATACCAACTCATGGAGAGTCCGGCCTGCCCGCCACCCACGATGATGACGGGGATATTTTTTTCGTTCTGTGTCATGGTCGTTCTTTTCGTTTCAGAAGCTGAAAGACAGGACGCTTACCTGCGCATCGGGTTGGTTGAGGAAAGGCGCACCGCCCTGCCGAATGGCGTGCAACTGGCCAAGGGCTCGGCTGCACGGAAAGCCGTAGCTGGCGCGAACCCGCTCACTGGCTTGGGTCAGAGCCGTATCCGCCTTTTCAAGAAACTCCCGGACCGGATAATCCTGACCAGGCGTGAAGTGATCCTTTATGACCAGTGATGGGGAGTAACAGTCGGTCTCCTTCCCATCGGGCCAGCGCACGCGAAAAATCATTTCGGGCATGGTGACAAAGCTCCTGAAGTAGGGACGCCAGCGTGCAACAGCGCCGCGAGACGCCGGTATGCGGGGAGGTGTCGACGGGCAACATTGGACCAGTCGAAACGGCGGGCCGTTGCGGGACCACTGACCTGAAAACGGTCTGAGCTCTGGATATCCAAGGCATCGCGCAACGCGTCGACAAGTGTCTCGGGGCGCTCCGGCTGACACCAAATGGCATCAGCAGTATGAAAATGCTCTGTGAAAGGCGGTGCAGTGGGCACCACTACGGGAATGCCACAAGCCAGAGCTTCCAGAGGGCACAGACCAAAGCCTTCGGTCTTAGAAGGATAGGCCAGAACGGAAGATTGTCGGTAGAATGCGGGCATATCATCATCCGCAATTGCTCCCGTCACCGTCACCGCGTCTGCAAGGCCTCTGTCACGCACCCGTTCATCGAAGAGACAGCGGTAATCGGAGTGGTCCAGCAAAGACGCACCACCAGCTATGACAAGATGCAGATCCGACTGTTCCCGATACAACATCTCAAAAGCTTCAAGCAGAACAAGCGTGTTCTTGCGACGCTCAATCCCACCGACTGACAGCACAAGACGTGCGCTCTGCGGAAGCCCATACCGTGCGCGTAGTTTCTGATCATGCAGACCAGACTCCGGAAAAAACCTTGTCATATCGACACCATTCCCCACTACAGGCGCATGCCGACCGTAATCAGTGAGTAACGTGTCTTCCCAGAGGTGACTGACCGTGAAAAGTTCGGTCGCAGCCGTCAGGCCACGTGTCTGGCGGGCGGCGATGCCGGGGTGGGAAAAACGGTCCAGATGATGGACCGTGCGGGCAAAGCCCGGTATCTGCCCCTCCTCCACCAGATCGGCCAGCGCATTGGCACTGATCGGGTCCTGCCCATGCAGCACGTCAAAATGCTGTCCGCGCAGTGTGTCTCTGATCTCGCTAATACGGCGCTCGACCAGCGTTGGCAGGTCAGACACAGACGCAGCCGGAATACAACTTGTCGCACAGCGAGGCTTGCGGAAAAAACCAGCTCCTGTCACGTCCGGTGCGATCAGCATTGCGTCGTGGCCCGCATCACACAAAGCTTCCGCAAGCGCCATGCCATGTACCACGCCGCCACGCGGATTGGTCGAATGGGTCAAAATGCCGATGGAGAGAGGCATCACGCAAATCCCATGAGCGGTATTTGCGCAAGATCCCAAAAAGTCTCCCTCTCATCCGCCCAAATTACATCCAGCCGCTGTGTGCTATCACACTGACCGATGACCGAAGCCGCAATATCCCGTTCACGAAACCGGGTCGTGATTGCTTCTGCATCTTCGGGACGTGCCGTCAGCAAATAACCATAACTGGGGAACGCGGACAGCCAGCGCTCCATCGACGCACCCTCTGGTCGTGGAATATCATCGAGCGTGATTTTCATTCCAATACCAGAACATTCAGCCAGCATGAGAGCGGTGCCAAGCACCCCGGCCATGCTGATATCCTTCGCCGCACGGCTTAGCCCATCTTCGGCAATTGCGGGCAGTAGATTGATATCATCGCATAGACGCGCCGCTCCATCCGTATGACACAACCCGGAACTTGCATCCCAGAACGGATGAGGATCGTGCCAGCGTCCACGCAAATCGATGGCAGCAATCAGAACCTCGCCCGGACGCGCATCGAAACTGGTCAGGAGACGCCGGGCTCGTCCAAGGATCGCCACTGAAAGAGAGTTATGGGTGCTGCGCATATTAGTATGACCACCTACGACAGGCACGCCATAAGTGCGCGCTCCATCCTGCAGCCCATTCAAAACCATTGCCGCAGCTTCGGACGTATCGCTCCACAAGGCATCAACCACAGCCACCGGACGCCCGCCCATGGCCGCAATATCACTGACATTGACCATCACGCCGCAATAACCGGCAAACCACGGCATTGAGCGCACGAAACTGTCCTGAAATCCCTCGCTGGCCAAAAGAAGATAACCATCCCCGTCCGGGATCGCAGCGCAATCATCCCCCAGACGAATGGCATCAGGACTGGTTGTTTTCAGAATGGCTGCGGCTTCAGCGATGTCCTGCTTGCCCACAAGAGCGCGACCATGACGCAGCTTCCGCAGCAATGCGGCAAGATCATGCGTCATCACGCCACCTGCCGTATCCGAGGTTGCGGACGCAGCAACCATGTCTGATCCAAACCATGCGCCGGATAGCGCATAAGATCAGCCTCCATGTCATGATGCGGAAGGCCATGAAGAGTAATGACGCCGAGACTCTTCCAGTGCAAACGACGGAAAAACAGAACATTCTGCTCCTGCACCTGTGCAAGAAACCGCGTGGCCCCAAGTCCGTGCGCCGTGCTGACCGCCATGCGAATGAGTTCTGCCCCGATCCGTCCCAGCTTGCGATGATCAGCATGAACCGCCAGGCGTGAGCCGCGCCAGACACCGGATTCATCTTCATGAATACGGACAGCCCCGACGATCCGATCTGGCATTCCCGCTACACAACAGGCCGCGATAATGGGAATAGCGACGTCATCAATCGCATCTCTATCATCTTCTGCAAAAACATGCTGTTCAAC
>JAAYUA010000015.1 GCA_012517935.1 Acetobacter sp.
AGCAGGAAGGTTACGCCATGAAACGCCAGCACGATAGCGATACAGCACGGCTGCCACAAACAGGCTGTATCCGCAGCCGTACCACCCACATAATCTTCCCGATCTGGGAGAAGATCATTATCGACCTCTATTGACCGTCGCTTACCTCAGCGCCGCTTCTGCCTGCTTCCCGCAAAATCAGGAAAACAGTCACCACAGGAAGCCAAACGGTACAATCCTCAAGCATTACACTCAACGTTTAACTTACGACACGCTGCAGGTGTAAATAACTACCGCTTGCTGATTTTTAAAGGAAATGGTGAGCCGGGAGGGACTCGAACCCTCGACCATTCGATTAAAAGTCGAATGCTCTACCGACTGAGCTACCGGCTCGCCTGGGGCCTCTGTTGCCCGACAGAGCCGCCCATGTCAACACATGGAATGACAAACATCTGCATTAGCTACATTTTTTAGACCACTGCGACGGAAAACCGCCAATTCTTCTCCCCTCCCCCTCCCTCAAACACAGAGAAAGGAAGAAGGAAAACAGAGGCTTCTGAATGACTTATGCGGCAGACAGACTGGCGGTTCGCCCAGAAGGACCACGTCCGAACAGGCGAGTGACAAAAATAATTGCCCTGGCAATGGCCGGAGTAGTCGTTGGACGCAGCAGACGGGGATCATAGCCTGAGAAACGACGCTGATCTTCCGCCAGACATAACTCCAGAAAATCTGCCAGCGACAGATCTTCCGCTGTCATATCCTTCGCTCCGTTGACGGTGAAATTATTGTCCTGCGTATGTTCAACACCATCACTATCGACGCTGCGCGCAAGACCAATACGCTCGTAGGCTAGGAACACCCACACAGCCATCACCTTGAGTTCGAACCATGGACGACGCCATGCGGGCATTGTGACCCGATACCAGGCCAGCCAGTTGGCGAATAACAGGATATGACGACATTCTTCCTGCATCACCGGTTCGAACGTCTCAATCAGTTCCGCCGGGAAAAAGTTGGATGTCTGTGCAACCCGGAACAGACCGAAGGCAAAGAAGCTATCGACGCATTCCGAAAAACCAGTGACCAGATAAGCCCACTCGACATCCTTCGGCTCAATGTAAGGTGGCTCTGGAGCCATCTTGATGTCATAGGCCTCAACCAGACGCGACAGAACCTCCTTGTGCCGGTTCTCTTCCCACGCATTGCGGGAAATCGCATCCTTCATGTCCGGATCTTCAATCAGCCGGGCATAGGCAGCCATTCTCAGACGCGCCTTGCCTTCGGTCTGAACCGCGATATCCCAGATCGGCAGCGATGTGACACGCTTTAACGCATCTGGCTCAAGCTTCGGCCATTCGATGACTGAAGGTTTGTAAGGATTGAAGGTTTCACGGAACATGTCCGCCACGGCCTTCTTGTGTTCAGGTGACCCCGGACGCAACGGCCCTGGGACTGATGAACTCCAATGTCGGGCCTTACGATCCGCTTCCATGACAGCCTGTGCATTCGCCGGCTTCGGAAGGTCATCCAGATTATCAGGAAGTCTGGAATAAATATCACTGAGTGCGCTCATGATGCAGAACACGCCTCTCTATTGTTCGGCTTTCATTCTCCGCATCCACTCACCGCATGTCGGAACATACAGGATACGGAGCGGACTCACTTCCCTCAGCAGAGAAGCGAATCCGCATTGCTCGCGTTATCGGAGTTCTGAAAGACTGGAAATGATCTTTGTCACTAATCCGTAAGATATCGCTTCCTCGGCTGACATCCAGTAATTCCGGTCCGTATCCTTGCAGATTTTTTCATAGGTCTGGCCGGTTTCACGTGCGAAGAGACGGTTCAAACGCTCACGCATCTTAACGATCTCGCGTGCCTCGATGTCGATATCCGTTGCAGGACCACGCACCCCACCCATCGGCTGATGCAGCAGGAAGCGCGTATTCGGCAGACAGAAACGGCGATCCTTATGACCCGCGGCAAAAATCAATGCCCCGGCAGATGCCACCCATCCCGTGCCGATTACGTTGACTGGTGCGATTCCATCCACAAAGCGAATCATGTCATGGATTGTGTCACCACTTTCCACATGTCCGCCGGGCGAGTTCACGTACACATCGATCGGCTTATCCGATGCCCCGGCCAGAGCAAGAAGGCGGCCGGTCACATCCCGGGCGATCTTGTCATTGATTCCGCCAAAAATGAGCACTTTCCGCTGATCGAAAAGACGGCTTTCCAACTCGCTGATCGGAGAGGTCAGGGTCCGATTGTCATCGGGCTCCTTCACTTCCGGGCCCTGCGGCTCGGGAATGTCCGGACCATTCGGGTCCTCGTCGTCCATCCTGATGTGGCCTTTCAATGTCATGCCCATCATATCGGAGCCTCCTGTTGGAAATCGAAGTTTCATCATCATATCCTGCTCTGCCCCGTCCACAAAGCCAAGAGGCTTCCGGGAAATCCTTATCTGCTTATAATGAAATCGATCTGAACGTCTTTCTGGAGATTTCGCTCCTCCGCCAGATGCATTAAGAAGACAGGCACGATGATATTTCCTGCCAAGCCGCATGAATCGGCCCTACCCCTTCTCGCCCGATGCAAGCCGCTGGCAATGACCGGCGCGGCCCTTCTCTGCGTGACGTCACTTGGCGGCTGCCATCATCGTGACGCGGTTGATACAGCATATGATCTGTATCGGCAGGCTGAAGGTGGAGAAATTGCCAAACAGCACGCGCCGCCACCCGGTGAGAATCTCCCTTATCCGAATATCGGTCTGACGCCATCAACCCCTCCGACACTTCCATCGCCAGAATTGCGGCATCAGATCACTCAGGAACTTCTTGGCAGTCGCAACCTGACCACACGCACGGCAGCCGAAAACGGCTCTCTCTTCCCTGAAATCCCGCCTCTGCCGGGCGTGGCGACGACTCCCACCGTCACTGACCAGGCATCAGACAAACCTCAGCAAATGTCGGCAACTCTGGATGCGGCAGAATCGTCGCCAACAAATGCCGGAACACAGACGAAGCCGACCGAGGTTCCGGTTCCAGCAGTTCCCGCTTCAGCTGAGAAAAAAACACCCGCTCCCGCAGCCAAGGCAGATATTACGCAAAAATCCTCTGCCGCAACGCAGGCCCCAACAACGGAAAATGAGATCAGTCTTCCTGCATTTCAGGAAAACCAGACAACACAACCGACACCAGCAGGTCAGATTCCGGAAATCCCGGCCGCTCCGCCTCCTGCATCAGTCGTATCCGGCATGACGCTGCCATCTGATGCCAGTCTGCCCGATCCCATGCGTCCGGCTTATGATTTGTCGGTAAAATCAGGCACGTATTTCCACTTCCTCCCTGAGTCAGATCAACTCTCTCCGGGACAGGACGGAGAACTCGCAAAGCTGGCTCAACAGCAACATGCCGGAAGCACACTCTGGATTCATGGATACGGCGGCGCTACAGGCATGACCAGCGCCGATCAGACAAAGGCAATCAATCTCGGCATTCTGCGTGCACGAACAATCGCCAATGCCCTGATCAAGCTCAACACTCCGGCTTCAGCATTGCGTATACAAGCCGAAGCATTCGGAAGCGGAGCACGGGTCAGCACGTCTGCGGACTGACCCGCGTTTTCAGGCTGAAGGATCAGATAAAAACACCTTCAGCCCAAGTGACACTCAGGAAAAACGCTTCGTCACAGCAGCGATACGCTCACCGAACGCTGTTGCCGTCTTCAGATCGCCCGTAGGGATTTCGTCAACGGAAGCATCAGCCGGGGACTGAACCAGCAGGCCAACAGAGCCACCCAGACGATTCGTATCTTCCGTGGTGGCTGCCTTCGTGTTGCTGGGAGCCGCACCAAGGCTGATCCAGATTCCGCCATGCTGCGATGCCAGAACCTGAAAGCTCTCTATCGTCAGTGCCTTATCGCCACTCGGGCTGGCGCTGTTTGTAAAGCCGGCAAACAGCTTGTCCTGCCAACCACGAACAAACCAAACCTTTGATGTTGCATCGGCGAATTTCTTGAACTGCCAGCTGGAGTTGCCCATATAGGTCGGCGCACCGAACACAATGGTCTTGGCCGCAGACAGAACTTCCCAATCCGCTTCGGTCAGTTCACCAGCATCGCTGATCGCGACCAGCTTCGCTGAAGCACCTGCCGCAACGGCTTCGGCAACCTTCTTCGTGTGTCCGTAACCTGAATGATAAACGATAACGATCTCTGACATGTTCTGTTTCCTAATCTGAAGTGACCTTAAATGGCTGGAGTGGGCCTTTCCCCTAAACCAGCCTTAAGGCAAAAAATCAGTTCTGCTTCTCGAACGCACCAGCGATCGTCAGCTTCACATCATCACCAATCAGCGGAAGATAGGTCTTCACACCGAAATCACTGCGGTGAATCGTCGTGGTCGCATCAAATCCGATGGTATAGGCCTTGTCGAGAGGGTTCGTGCCTGCACCGACAAAAGTTGCTTCCAGCGTAACAGGCTTCGTCACACCATGCAGTGTCAGATCACCTTCGATCGTCGCTGTGCCAGCACCGGTCGATGTCACTTTGGTGGAAACGAATTTTGCATCCGGATATTTCGCAGCATCCAGCCAGTTCGGATCCTTCAGTTCACCGGTCAGAACAGAGCTTGTGGTCTGAACGCTGGAAACTGGCAGTGTGATGCTCAGGGATGACTTCGCCGGATGAGCCGGGTCAAACTTCAAGGAACCTGAAGCTTCTGAAAACATACCGGAATAGGTTGAGAAACCCATGTGCGAAATCGCGAAACCAACCTGTGTGTGGCCTGGCTCGACCTTATATGTGCCAGCCTTGACCGTTCCCGGCAATGCCGCCGCAGAGGCGGTTGATGCGACAACGAAAGCAGCAGCCGCAACTGCAAAAAAAACAGTTTTTTTCATGACTTTTCTTCTCCAGAAAAATTGAAAACCTTGAATGGTCCGGTTTCAGCCGAACCTTACGCCCGACAAAGCCTTGCCATAAACTTTATCGCTGTAATCTCGCACGCCACGCTCGCTGCCTGCAGCACCAGCTGCGACCATCAGCGGCAAAAGATGCTCCTCACGCGGGTGACAAAGACGGGCGGCGGGCGCATGCTCCCACTTTACCAGTCGAGCATTTCGTTCATCCGGCGCAACCGTGACCGTTTCACCCAGCCAATCATCGAAACGTTGCACCGCATCCGACACAGCTGGATCATTGGACCAGAACTGACGCAGGTTATGGAAACTCATTCCTGTCGCAACAATCAGGATATTTTCATCCCTGAGAGCAGCAAGACTTTCACCGATCTTCAGATGTTGAAGTGGATCCATATCTTCCTGCAACGAGAGCTCCACCACAGGAATATTCGCATCAGGGAAGAGCAGCATGAACGGGACGAAAACCCCGTGATCCCATCCCCGCGCCGCGTCTTCCGCGCTGGCGATCCCGGCCTGCGACATCAGGTTCCGGACCTTTGCAGCCAGAGCAGGAGAGCCGGGAGCAGGATACCGAAGCTCATAAGTATGTGCCGGAAATCCATAATAATCGAACAGCAGCGATGGGGCTTCAGCAGTCGTTACTGTCGGCACCTTCGTTTCCCAATGCCCGGACACGACAACGATACCGTCGGGAGGCTGCGGCAGAGTGCCCGCAATCCCTTTCAGATAGGAAGCAAGGCTATTCCACTCCGGCGCATCCATAAAAAAACAAGGACCACCGCCATGGGGCAGAAACAACACCGGCTGTCGTGCCAGATGTTGGACAGTCTGATCCATATGACTGGTCATTTCTCATCTCCCTGCAATGCAGAAGCAGTTTCGTTCCCGTGACCGAATTCGCTGGGACAAGAAGATACTGACCTTTTCCCAAGGAAAGGATAATATCTTCAAAATGGAGTTCTTTTCCAACCCTGAGTGTGAAATCAACCATGCCTGACAGATTGACCAGTATGCATATCTTCGCCCGCGTAGCCGCTCTCGGCAGCTTCGCGGCTGCCGGACGAGAAGCTGGCATGTCGCAAACCATGGTCACACGACACATAGCTTCGCTGGAAAGCAGGCTGGGAAGCGCTCTTTTCCACAGAAGCACCCGTCGATTATCACTCACGGAGGCGGGGCGGATATTTCTTGATGGCAGCCAGCGCATTCTGAATGATCTGGAGGAGGTCGAGCAATCTGTCTCCGCCCAACGTTCCGAGCCACGAGGCTGCCTGAGACTGAACGCGCCAGTTTCATTCGCCGTTCGACACCTCGCCCCGCTCCTTCCCGAATTCCACCGGCTTTACCCGCATGTACAAATCGAACTCGGCCTCAACGATCGAGAAGTGGATCTGATCGAGGAAGGCTGGGATCTGACATTGCGCATCAAGCGTATGGCTTCCAGCACTCTGAAAGCCCGTAAGCTGGCAAACATACGTTTCACCGTATGCGCGTCACCTGAATATCTGGAGCGTGCAGGAACACCCCGCACCATAGCAGAATTGAGTGAACACACCTGTCTGGGCTACACTCTGAGCACCATTACAAGCGCAACACGATGGGTTTTCGGCGCCAAAGGAACGCATTCGGTCCCCGTGCAATGCAGTCTTCTGGCGAATAATGGCGACGTTCTGCGTGAAGCCGCTCTCGCTGGGCAAGGAATCATCTATCAACCGGTCTTCATGCTTGCCGACGAACTGCGGCGCGGTCGTCTTGTCTGCCTGACGCTTGATCAGCCGGTGATCGATCCCGCTCCGCTGCATGCGGTCTATGCCCCGGCAACCGTCACACCCTTAAAAGTGCGCGTAATGATTGATTTTCTCGCAGGCCATTATCTGCCACAACCACCATGGGAAATTGATCTTCCTTGACTGTCTGATTCGAAATTCTTCCAATCAGACAAATAATTTTCTGTCCGTCGTTCAGCATTACTGAACCGATCACGCACGAAAATACATAACACCCTCTAACTACCGATACCCTCCACTTGAGACTTTTTCTCAAAGAAAAGAAAAAAACTTCTCGATATAAAAAAACTATTACTATATTTGCAATAATTAGAATTATTTCATATTCATTATTTTGTTGAGATATTAAGCCATACCCAGGAATTAAAAGAGTTAACAATATTGTTAAAGTTTTACTGAAACTGAAAATACCCAGAGCGCTTAATAAAAATAAATAAAGAAATTGCAGAGGCACGATTATCAATGTAGAAGGATGAAATCTTAAAGAAATACCAGCGCCAAAAAGACCAAAAGAAACACCATAAACAATTCCTAATAATATTTTAATGAA
>JAAYUA010000121.1 GCA_012517935.1 Acetobacter sp.
CCAAAGCAGCCCCGTCTTAGTTTTCAGGACCTGCCGCAACTGCAAGGCAAGGTCACGAGGGACCCCATCATCCAGCCGAAACCGCAAAACAGGCGGCGCAAACGTGACCATATGTGCAGAATGTAATAAATGTCCGTGCAATAGAGGCTCTCTCGCCTCTTTCACCAGCGCAACCATCTCCCGCCAACTGCGCGGCATCGAGAAATCACTGCTGATTGAAGGCTCCGACTGTGCCTGAGCATGGATAGCGGCATGTCGTGAATCACCCGCGACCATTCGAACAACGGACCCGCCACCAGCGGAAACGCCACCATTCCCGGGCGGTGTTACTGCCTCTCCCGCACTCCGCTTTTCTCCACCATTTCCGGTAGATAAACGACGCAACAATTCACCGGGCTCCGGCAAATCCGCGACATAGCAGAGACGAATAAGAACCATATCCGCAGCATCGCGACGCGAGGGGGCCTGTTCGACTTCCCCCACACCCTTCAAAAGCATCTGCCAAAGACGCGACAGAACGGGAATAGGCAAACGATCGGCAAGTTCGGCGCCCCGGATGCGCTCAGCTTCCGGCATGTCTGGGGAATTACGCAGATCTGGAACCGCTCTGAGGCGCGTCATCATATGCGTCAGTTCAAGGAGGTCTCCCAAGACCACACCCGGATCAGAGCCCCGCATATGGGCTGCATCCATCAACGCCAATGCCTGAGCAACGTCGCCGGAAACAATGGCTTCGAACAGGTCAAACACAACCTGCCGATCTGCCAACCCGAGCATGGAGCTGATAAGCGCCGCGGGAATGGCCTCTGCCCCCTCCGGCACGCCCTGCGCAATGGCCTGATCCAATAGGGAAAGCCCATCACGCACTGAACCGTCCGCTGCACGCGCGATCAGAGACAGAGCCTCACGATCAATTTTCGTGTTTTCTTTCTGTGCTATCCCGGCAAAGAAATCTGTCAGTTCAGACTGGGACACCCGACGCAGGTCAAAACGCTGGCAACGAGACAGGACAGTGACCGGAACCTTGCGCAATTCTGTCGTCGCGAACACAAAAGTGACCTGAGCCGGTGGTTCTTCGAGTGTTTTCAGAAGGGCGTTGAAGGCATTGCGGGACAGCATATGCACTTCATCGATGATGAAGACCTTCATCCGCCCCTGCATGGGACGAAAACGCGTCGCTTCTATGATCTCGCGAACATCATCGACACCCGTCCGGGAAGCCGCATCCATTTCCAGAACATCGGGATGACGATCCGCCAGAATTGCTACACAATTCGCACAGACACCGCATGGATCTGCCGTGGGGCCACCTTTCCCATCCACCCCGATACAGTTCAGGGCCCGGGCAAGGATACGTGCCGTCGTCGTTTTTCCGACACCGCGAACACCAGTCAGCATGAACGCATGTGCGACACGCTGCATGGCAAACGCGTTGCGCAACGTGCGGACCAGCGTGTCCTGACCAATAAGATCATCAAAATGCGTCGGACGATATTTACGTGCCAGAACGCGATAATGCTGCGCGCCTTTCTCTTGTGGCGCTATGGGAAGAGAAGCAGAAGTTGGCGTCTCGTCACCAAAAAGACCCGGACCACTTGCTTCAGGTAGCGGAATATCATCCGAAGCGGAGGTATCAGACATCAACGATCCTCCGCAGATCTGTCTCACAAGGCTCTGATTTTCTGGAGAAAGGTGGAAGACCGATACTGACCCGGGCGAAACTCACCATGGCTGCTTCCTTCCGGATCTGACCTGGTTGGCAAGGTACTCGTCCAGCACCGATCTTCCGTGGGCGGTCTAACACGCTACATGCCCAAGGCCAAGAGGTGAAAGAAAAAATCCGCCCATAAAATAACTCCCTGGCCAAACGGCTCCTGTTCAGAGCCGGATAGTCCTATTCACCAACAGCCGCACCGCCGGAATGTCTCCGGTCATATCCCCCATAATAACCACCCTTGGCCGCATCACCACCCACACGTGGCACACCAACCAGAATCCCCTCAGGCGAACCCCACGGCGCATGTTGCAGGATTTTATAGCCTTCGCTGGTCAGTTCATCTGCAACCGGCTTTGTCAGCGCCCCATATTCGACTTCCACCACATCAGGTTTCCATTGATGATGAATACGCGGCAGATCGATAGCCTGCTGGATATCCAGACCATAATCCACAACACCCAGAACAACCGACAAAACAATCGTCGGAATTCTTGAACCGCCCGGGCTTCCGATGACCATGAAAGGCTTGCTGTCTCGCGAAATGATCGTCGGCGTCATGGACGACAGCGGCGTTTTTCCCGGAGCAACGGCATTCGCCTGACTACCGACCACCCCAAACATATTTGGCGTGCCGGGTTTGGTCGCAAAATCATCCATTTCGTCGTTAAGGAAAAAACCGGTATTTCCAGCAATCACACCCGCACCAAACCAACCATTCAGGGTAAACGTGGTGGAAATCGCAAATCCATTTTTATCGATTACGGAATAATGCGTTGTTTCATGCTTTTCATGGGTGAAATCATCAGCCTTCAGACTGTCTGAATTTCCAGCATGATCCGTCGGCAAAGCAGAACGCGCCTTGCTGATATACTGCTCGTTCAGCAGTTCCTTCGTCGGATTTTTTACAAAAGCCGGATCGCCCAACCCCTGCCGATCCGCATAAGCACGTCGCAGGGCCTCAACTTCATGCTGAACCGCTGCTGTTGTGTGAAGGCCAAGTGCCTTCATGTCATATCCGGACAGAAGGTCCAGAGTTTCACATAAAGCAATTCCTCCTGCGCTTGGAGGAGGCGCCGTATCAATAAGATAACCGCGATATGAGCATGTCAGTGGCGCCATGACCTTTGCTCGATATTTTTTAAAATCATCCTTTTGCAGAAGGCCACCATTTGCGTCGCTCGCACGCACAATCTCATCCGAGATTGAGCCGTCATAAAATGCACCCGGCCCCTGTCGCGAAATTAAGGACAATGTCTGCGCCAAATCCGTCTGCACCAGACGATCTCCCGCTTCCAGCGGCGCACCATCCGGACGCAGGAATATTTTCCGCGCTTCAGGATCGCGCCGGAACATCTCCGTGGATGTGTGCAGAAGTTCTGCATCTCCCTCTTCCAGAACAAATCCCACACGCGCCAGCTCAATCGCAGGCGCCAGATCTTTCTGTCGGGACAGCTTTCCCCATCGCGAACGCACCAGTTCGAAACCGGCAACGGTCCCGGGAACACCAACAGCTTTCCAGCCCTTGATGGAGAGGCCGGGGATCACGTTACCCTTATCATCCTGAAACATGGTCTCTGTCGCAGCCTGCGGCGCATGCTCGCGAAAATTCACGAAAAACGCTTTCCCATCCGGCAGCCGCAGGGTCATGAACCCGCCTCCACCGATATTGCCTGCTGCTGGGAAAACAACAGCCAGCGCATAACCCACCGCGACCGCAGCATCCGCAGCATTTCCTCCATCGCGGAGAATTCGTGCACCCACCTCAGAAGCAAGATGCTGCGCGGATACAACCATCCCTGCCTTGCCCCATGCCGGTGCCAGCGGTGAAAAATTGAACGTTTTCTGTCCAAACGCCAAAGGGTCCGGCGCTCCATGCTCCGCAGCAACAGCAGCAGATCCGGAGAGAACTCCGCCCGTTCCGGAAACCAGACACAGCAGGGAAAACAGCTTTGCAAACCTGCCTGAAGTATTTTTTCTGACCATCACACTCCACTTCCTTGCATATTCAGAACAACAATTGCGCTGGTCGACAAAAAAAAGAAGGCCCGAGTGGAAATTTTCTCCATCTCGGGCCTTGCGAGCATGAAATCCTGTCAAAAATCAGACGGGATAAGGCGGCTTGGTGTGTCCTGCCGGAGAAAGTGTGAAAATCTCACACCCTTCATTCGTGATGCCAATCATATGCTCGAACTGGGCCGACAGGGAACGATCTCTCGTAACCGCGGTCCAGCCATCATCAAGAATTTTCACATCCGGCTTGCCGATATTCAGCATCGGCTCAATCGTGAACACCATACCAGGTTGCAGCTTGAGCCCTTCTCCGGGGCGCCCATAATGGAGAACATTGGGCGCAGCATGAAACGTGCGGCCAATACCGTGACCACAAAAATCACGCACGATCGAAAAGCGGCGATCCTCAGCCCATTTCTGGATCGCATAGCCAATATCACCCAGCGTAGCTCCGGGTTTGGCCGCTTCAATACCGCGCATCAGACATTCATATGTCACGTCTATAAGACGCTGCGCTTTCACAGGCACCTTGCCGACAACATACATACGGCTGTTATCGCCATACCAGCCGTCAAGAATGGAAGTGACGTCGATATTCAGAATATCGCCTTCTATCAGCTTACGATCCCCGGGGATGCCGTGACAGACGACATGATTCAGGGAGATGCAGGACGATTTGGGATATCCGCGATATCCCAGCGTCGCAGGAGTAGCCCCATGCTTCAGGGTATATTCATGAATAAGGTCATCCAGTTCACCTGTGGTGACACCGGGACGCACATGTTCTGCAATCATATCGAGAGTAGCAGCAGCGAGATGACCCGCTGCACGCAGTCCCTCAAAATCATTTGCGTTATGGAGGATAACTCCTCCTTTTCTGGATTCAGTCATGCCCGCCAAAATGATCGTTCAGACGGTCGGATGCAAGTCACTCTGCCAGATAAAGCTGATCTCCATTGGAAAGAAAGCAATCAGGTCCTGTGATGCTTTGCCTTAAGGCTCAGCGAATGAGCAGGATGAGATGTCTTTTTTGATAATGTGGCGCTGGCCTTATGTACCTTCGCACGGGGCGATACAGCCTGAGCGACCTCCAGAGAATGGCTGTTGCGGCCTGCCACCAGAACCGCATGATGGCCATGATCGACATAACGATGCCGCCGTGCACCAGCCATAACGGTCTGATGTACGGTTCCTGTGCTGCTCGCCATGACAACATGCGGCACTTTATACGGAGCAAATGCCACACCTTCCGCCGCGAACGCGGCGTCCAGTGCATGCGACATCGTCCGTGTCCGTTCATATTTGGAGCTCGCCCCCAAAACGACACCCACAAGTCTTACATGATCGCGCTCGGCAGATGTCACCAAATTCAGTCCTGCAGCATTGGTGAAGCCTGTCTTCATGCCATCTGCGCCGGGATAGAAACCGAGCATCGGATTGTGATTGGGGATGCTTCTTCCACGGAAGATAAAATAAGGTTCCGAGAAATAGTGATATTGCACTGGGAATTCGACGATAATGTGCTGGGCAAGAATAGCCAGATCACGTGCCGTCGTCACCTGCTCCGGATCCGGCAAACCTGACGCATTCCGGAACGTTGTGCGGGTCATGCCCAGCCTGTGTGCCTGAGCCGTCATCATCTGGCCGAATGCAGGCTCACTGCCACCTGCAAGAAATTCACCCAATGCACATGCGGCATCGTTCGCTGATTTCGTGACAAGACCCAGAACAGCTTCTTCAACTGTCAGGGTCGATCCGGGCCGCAAACCAAGCTTTGACGGAGCCTGCGCTGAAGCGTGCGCTGAAACCGGCACGGCCTGATGCAGCGATATCTGACCACTCTGCAACGCCTTGAACGTGATGTAGAGCGTCATCAGCTTTGTCAGGCTCGCCGGATACCGGGGAAGATCCGCATCCACCTGCGACAGAACGGCACCGGACTGCGTATCAGCCACGAAAGAACTGAGACGACCTACATATTGTGCATGAGCCGGGGCAGACATCGCTCCCAGAACAACAGCCACCCCGGCGGAAAGCGTCTTTTTCTTTCCCGCAAGCCGGCAGGACAATGCAGATTCGCTGTGCCAGGCAAATTTCCCGAACAGCTCTCTCCCCCAACGCAGCTTCCGCATACCTGCCCTACCTCGCAGAAAATAAATCACCGGCTACAGTGACTTTTCATCTTACCAGTGTCTCTTCTCCAGTCTACCTAAAGTTTGAGTATGAATGTATAATTAATTAAGTTTTGGTGAATAACGTCCAGCGCCCGTCTGGAGCGAAAAATTTTCCAATTTTGCTCCATATGATATCAAGCCCCCTCCCTTTCATGATTGCTCAGATGCCCATAACCGCAAACCTTACCCATCCCTTCAATATCTCCGGTCCGGAACAAGGAGTTATCGGCCATGGCGGCAGGCATGGTGGCGCCAGTGGTCCGGATCGTGCGAACGAGAGGGATCTGGATGCGGATGTAAACGTAGCCGTAAGAACAAAGCCACGAACCCGCAAGCCGTCAATGTATAAGGTGCTGATGCTGAACGATGATTACACTCCCATGGAGTTCGTCGTTCATGTCCTTGAGCGGTTTTTCCAGAAAACACGCGAAGAAGCGACTGATATCATGCTGAATGTTCATCGTCGGGGCGTGGGTGTTTGCGGCGTCTTCACCTATGAAGTTGCGGAAAGCAAGGTGACACAGGTGATGGATCTGGCCCGTCAAAATCAGCATCCACTGCAATGCACAATAGAGAAAGAGTGATTTTTTCTGTTTCATGAATGAAAAATAATCGTGCGTTTCCTCTTTTTGTGAATCTTCTCACTGGCTTTTTCCTTAAATGGTAACAAATATGGAATTGCAGGGTCAGACTGAAAACACGCTGAACCGGCGGACAACTCTGGGAGGAGCGTCACACCATGTTATCACGCAATCTTGAGCAGACGCTTCATCGCGCCCTCACCCTCGCCGGAGAACGCCATCATGAATATGCCACGCTGGAGCATCTTCTCGTCGCTCTGACGGAAGATCCAGACGCAGTGGTCGTATTCCGGGCCTGCGGCGTGGATCTGGACAAACTTCGCCTGGATCTGACTGAATTCCTGGATAAGGATCTTGCTGGCCTCGCTTCGGAAAGGCCAGTGGAGCCCAAACCAACAGCTGCATTCCAGCGCGTTATCCAGCGAGCCGCTATTCATGTCCAATCCACAGGACGGGATGAAGTCACCGGCGCGAATGTGCTGGTTGCCCTCTTTGCAGAGCGCGAAAGCCATGCGGTCTATTTCCTACAATTGCAGGATATGACCCGCCTTGATGCTGTCAATTTCATTTCACACGGTATTGCCAAGGCTCCGGACCGCCCCGCACGGCGGACAGAGAGCAGTGGTGGAGCAACGCCGGAAAAAGGCGAAGACGCCGATAAGGAAGAACGCGGTCGCAGCGCAGCCAAGACAGACGCGCTTCAGGCTTATTGTGTCGATCTGAACAAAAAGGCCGCCGCCGGCAAAATAGATCCCCTGATCGGACGCGATACAGAGATTGAGCGGACTATCCAGATCCTTTGCCGACGGACCAAAAACAACCCGCTTTATGTCGGCGATCCGGGCGTTGGAAAAACCGCAATTGCCGAAGGTCTGGCGCGACGCATCGTCGAAGGTGATGTGCCTGAAGTCCTTCTCGGATCGACCATCTATTCTCTCGATATGGGCGCCCTTCTTGCCGGAACCAGATATCGTGGTGATTTCGAGGAGCGGCTGAAAGCCGTCGTGACTGAACTCGAACAAAATCCCGGGGCGGTTCTCTTCATCGACGAAATTCATACGGTCATCGGCGCGGGCTCAACGTCAGGCGGCGCGATGGACGCGTCCAACCTTCTGAAACCGGCATTGGCTGCCGGCACCCTGCGTTGCATGGGTTCGACCACATATAAGGAATTCCGGCAGCACTTCGAGAAGGACCGCGCCCTCGTCCGTCGCTTCCAGAAAATCGACGTGCCGGAGCCCGGCATTGATGATGCTGTCAAAATTTTGCGTGGCCTTAAACCCAGCTATGAAAAGCATCATAAGGTTCGTTACACCGATGATGCCATCAGAGCCGCTGTCGAACTAGCTGCAAAATACATTCATGACCGCAAGCTGCCCGACAAAGCTATCGATGTTATCGACGAAGCCGGTGCATCACGGATGCTGGTTCCTGAAAACCGCCGCCGCAAAACCATCACTCTGAAAGATGTCGAAGATATCATTGCCAGGATCGCGAGAATTCCACCCAAAAGCGTTTCGGCGGACGATAAAGAGGTTCTGCGCACCCTTGAGCGCGACCTCAAGAACATGGTCTTCGGGCAGAATGAAGCCATTGAAACTCTTTCTGCTGCGATAAAACTTTCGCGTGCAGGTCTGCGTGATCCCGAAAAACCCATCGGTAATTATCTTTTTTCAGGACCAACCGGGGTTGGAAAAACAGAAGTTGCACGGCAACTGGCAAATACGCTGGGGATCGAACTCATCCGTTTCGACATGTCGGAATATATGGAACGACACTCCATCTCACGCCTGATCGGCGCACCGCCGGGATATGTCGGTTTTGATCAGGGAGGTCTCCTGACCGATGCGATTGACCAACATCCGCACGCCGTCCTGCTTCTTGACGAGATCGAGAAAGCTCACCCGGATCTGTTCAACATCTTGCTGCAGGTCATGGATCATGGACAACTGACGGATCACAACGGGAAAACTGTCGATTTCCGTAATGTCATCCTGATCATGACGACGAATGCCGGCGCTGCTGATCTCAGCAAGGAAGCTTTGGGTTTCGGCAGAATGTCACGCGAAGGCGAGGACGAGGAAGCGATCAAGAAGATCTTCACTCCCGAATTTCGCAATCGTCTGGATGCCATCATCCCCTTCAGGAATCTGACGCAAGAGATTGTCGGTCAGGTTGTGGAGAAATTCATCCTCCAGCTTGAAGCCCAGTTGGCCGATCGCAATGTCACGATTGAAATATCCTCCGCAGCAAAAGAATGGCTGGCGGAACGGGGATATGATCGCCTGTATGGTGCCCGGCCTCTCGCCAGAGTCATTCAGGAATCCATCAAGAAACCTCTGGCCGAGGAGTTGCTGTTCGGGAAACTTACAAAAGGCGGAGCCGTCCGGATTAATATCCATGATGGCAAACCTGATTTCGAAGTCATTCCCAATGGCACATCAGCCGTTGAAAATGGCGACGGCAATCAGGAAAAAGAGTCCGAGATCGCTGAATAGCTTCTTTCGAAGCCCCGCTTTCACAAGCGGGGCTTCTTCATATCGCTTGCCAAAATATTTCTAAAATATTTCCAAGCTTTTACATCCATTTTACAAAATTCATCATCTCATCTGAGCAACGCGCCGCATCTGCGTATTTTGAGGCTTTTGCACGTTATATCCGCCTCATTGCGTGTGATAATTTTCACACAACAGGCCTTTTCCAACCAACTCTCATCCCGTGTGGCAAAAAGTTCCTGATCAAAAAAAATATAGAAAAATTCAATACTCATGAAAAAATATGCTTTAAAGACACCAACCTTCCCTTCACAGCACTCTATATACTTCTCGCCAAAAATACTGTTCACAGAAATTTTACAAAAGCGCTCACCCATTATTCGTTGTATCAAGAAACAACAACAATAATAATGGCAAGCATCTCCAAATGTCAGTCAATGTTTCCCAGGACTTCTCTTGCTACGGAAGAAAAAACGATCTTTCCGTTTTTCACGCATCAAGCCATCTGACCACGGTTCTGGCAGCAATCACCTTCTCCATATGCTCGGTCTCGGAAGCTCGCTCTCAAGAAGCCTCCAGCAAGACTGAGCCTGCCGTCGTCAAGGCAGTACCACAGACTGTCACCAACACCGCCATTATCAGAAAACCCACACAGCCCGCAGCCAAGGCAAAGACTGCGTCAAATCATCTTGACGCGCTGTTCAATACGGAAAGTCTCTCCGCTTTTCTGAATAAGGATGACGATGCTATCCGCGATAGCGATCTGGCAGCCTCTTATTATGTTCCCATCCAGACATTTGGCAGCCTGGTTCCGCAACTAAAGCAACCTCGCAAATGGTTAAGCGATCGTGGATTCAGCTTCCAGCTGTCATATAAAAGCGAGTCAATCGCGAATGTTGGCGGCGGACTCAGCAAAGGCATGTCCTATACCCATGAAATCACACTGACGACTGTATTTGATCTTGGTAAGCTGATCGGATGGGACGGCTGGAAATTTAATGCGGTCATGCTGGAACGTGCAGGTCGTCAGGTCAGCTACGATCATGTAGGCGAGCATAAGATCCTTCTGTCGGAAATCTACAGCCTTTCAGGCAACGCCGCAGCGCATCTGGCGGACATGTATCTGGAGAAATCCTTCTACCACAACAAGGTTAACATCAACCTTGGCAGAATGACGCTGACACATACTTACTCAACGTCAGCGCTGCTTTGCACATTCATGATCCAATGCTCCGCTCCTGTTGCCATCAAATCCAATCCGGGATGGAGCGTCTATCCACGCGCAACATGGGGTGGAACAGTCCGGCTTCGTCCGACCCGAGACCTGAGTCTGACAACCGGCGTTTATACATCCGGTGTTCTTCAGGATAACCCTTCGGGTTGGGCATGGGGCAGCCAGAGCACAACCGGCGTCATGCTCCCCGTAGAACTTGCCTGGGAACCATTCTTCGGAAAAGACAAGCTGGTCGGACATTACAAGCTCGGCTTTGGTCACGACACAGCGCGCTATAATGATCTAATCGGAACAATACCTGCTGCATATCAGAATGACGTTCACAGGGAGAAATCGAAACCTCGTGACACGTTCTATATTGAAGCAGAGCAGATGGTATATCGCAGCCATGGTCAGCACCAGATGGCAGGTGGATATATGATGGCCGGATATATTCACAATACTCCCAGCATCTCCACCTTCACCGATCAGGTTTATGTCGGCACAGCATTGCTCGGAATTATTCCCTTCCGCCCGCTGGACCGTTTTGGTGTGATGTATTCATACTACCATCTCAGCAATCGTCTCAGCTACGGACAGAGATTGCGTCAGGATGCCGGAATGTCCATGGGTGCTTTCGTTACAGGCCCGCAAACACATACAGCAACACTTGAAGCCTATTATAGCGTTCCGGTCATACCCGGCCTCGTCCTGCAACCCGTCTTTGAATATATGATGCGGCCCGGAGAAAGCGGAAAAATTCCGAATGCCACACTGGTCGGAATCAAGGTTATGGCGACACTCTGAACACACTCTTTCTGCGGCACGCCAACGTGCCGCAGTTATCTTCATCAACCCAGATATCGACGCCTTGCACGCGCAAGGAATGCATCCGCACTCAGATCGTGGCCTGTTGCTTCCCGGATCAGTTGCATCGGCGGAACACTCGAGGCTCTTGACCATACATGATCAGAAAGCCACTGCCTTATGGGAGCAAAATCTCCCTCCCTCAGAGCTCCATCCACATCAACAGTCTGCTCAATGGCAGAAGCAAATTGTGCAGCCGTCAAGGCGCCGAGTGTATAGCAGGGGAAATATCCAAACAGTCCCTCCGGCCAATGAATATCCTGCAAGCAACCCTGACGATTATCAGGAACCTCGATCCCCAAAAGCTCCCGGATACCCGCATTGAAAGCTTCGGGCAGATCGCGCAAGGCGAGACGCCCGGCGATCAGATCCGTCTCGATCCTGTAACGGACAAGAATATGGGCAGGATACGTCAATTCATCCGCATCCACGCGGATAAGGCCAGGCTTCACGTCCTGAACTGCCTGTCTCAATGATTCCGCATTCCACCCCGGCAGAGATTCATCAACACCAAAACATTCAGCCAGACGCGGTCCCATAAATGCAGTGAATGCCTCACTCCGGCAAAACTGCATCTCCATGATCAGGGACTGACTTTCATGTAACGTCATTCCCAAGGCATCACCCACGGGCTGCCCCCTCCAGACAGAAGGCAAGCCCTGATCATAAAGCGCATGTCCGGTTTCATGGATCACGCCGAACAGGGCTGGAAGGAAATCTGCCTCGTCATAACGCGTGGTAATACGCACATCGTCGGTCGCACCACCGCAAAACGGATGCAAACTGACATCAAGTCGACCGCGCGAGAAATCGAAGCCCATACGTTGCATCATTGCACGGCCAAGCTTCTTCTGCGCCTCCACAGGAAACGGTCCCTGCGGGCGTAAAGACCGAGGCTGCGTACGTTGATATGCAAGAACCTCCTCAAGAAGAGAAGGCAACTTTCCTGACAGATCCTTAAAAATCGGATCAATGATCGCCTGTCGCATGCCCGGATCAAAACCGTCCAGCAACGCGTCATAAGGCGACAGGCCCAACACTTCCCCAACGGCGGTCCCAACCTCCCGTGTCAGGTCCAGCACCGTCTGGAAGCGTGGGAGGAAAGATTCAAAATCACTCGTTTCACGCGCAACACGCCATGCCGCTTCAGAACGGACGCGGGCAGAAGACAATGCCTCAACCAGATCGGATGGCACTGCCATCGCTCGGGCATACTGTCTTCTCATCCATGCAAGGTTGGACGTCTGCCAGAGCGAGCCATCTGTCGTGGCCTTTTCCAGAAGCTCAGCGATTTCAGGAGCAATCAGCAAACGATGGCTCAGCCCTTCCAGTGCAGCCATTGTATCGGCCCGCCGATCAGCTGCTCCATCAGGCATCAGAACATTCTGATCCCAGGAGAGAAGGCCAAGAGCATCCCCAAGAGCTGCTCTCTGGGCAAATTTTCCTTCAAGCTCCCGATAAGCGTCCATCAAACTCTCTCCCCCGATGCCCTGATACAATGATATCTTATGATGCAGGTTATATAGCACCGACGACACAAGCCAGAAACCAGACCGGAAAGAGCATGACTTCATCAACACAGAACCGGATCACACACGCACTCCGTTTATTGGCTGATGATGATGCATATGCGGCTGAAGTCCTTTTGAAAGAAGTCATCGCAAGCGATCCTGACAATGCCGAAGGCTGGCACGGACTGGCATGCGTTGCACGGTCGGCCGGACGCAATGATCTTGCCATCAGTCTGGCCGGACGTGCCGTTCAGATCTCATCAGAACCGCATTTTCATATCACGCTGGGGTCTGCGCTTCTGGCTGAAGGGCATCAGGAAGCAGCGCGTGCAGCCCTGAATGTTTCAGTCCTGCAAAACCCCGAAAATCCTCTTGCTCATTTGACGCTGGCTGAAGTTCTGGAAACACTCGGACGCATCAACGACGCGGAAACAGCGCTGAGAAACGTCATTCGCCTACGTCCTCTGGATGCGGCTTATCGTCTGATCCTCAGCAATTTTCTACAACGACACAACAAGCTGGAAAGCGCCATCACGGCGGCACAAGATGCTCTGTCTCTTTCCCAGCCTGTTGATGTGGATGCTCGTCAGATGCTGGCCACCCTCCTGAATCTTGTCGGTCGGCCGAAAGAAGCCGAGCCACTTTTTTCAGAGATCAGAGCCCTCTGCCCCGATGATCCAACGGCGCTTGCCAATCACGGCATGGCTCTCTTCCACTGCGGGCAGCCAGAGAAGGCCCTTGATCTTCTTGAGCAAGCCAGACGACTGGGATCATCCACTCCGGAAACACTGAATAATCTTGCCTTGTGTCTGATGTCCCTTGGCCGACTGAACGATGCAGAAACGATTTTCGAGAAAATTCTTCATCCAAAATCAGGAATAAAAATCAATCACGGAACAGTTCTGGCAGAGTTGGGCAAATTCAGTCACGCAGAAGCGCTCTATCAAAGCGTCATAAAAGACAATCCCGGCAAAACAGAAAGCGCTCTGGCCAGCTTCAATCTGGCGACAACATTTCTCGCGCAAGCACGTTACGGCGAAGCATGGCCTCTTTTTGAAACACGGCAGATTCTGATGCCAATCTTGCCATTCAGCGTGCCTCAGTGGGATGGAACAGCCAGAACAGATGCTGTTCTCCTTCATGGCGAGCAGGGACTGGGAGATTTTCTTCAATTTATGCGATGGGTTCCCATAGCCGCCGAGAAAGCGCCCATCATTCTTTCTCCCCCCTCCACTTTGCTGCGTTTCTTACAGAAAATGATATCTCCATTATGGCCGAAAAATATTCGGATTATCCCGATGGAAGAATTACAGCATGAAGTCGGAAATTATAGTGCTCACGCCTCCCTGCTCAGCCTCCCTGCACTTCTCAACAATCCAATTCCTGCCCCCTTCTGCCTTGGTCACTCAAAACACAGGTCAGAAACCATTCTGAAAGTTGGCATCGCCTGGGCAGGAAACCGGGACTTTCAATTCGATAAACGACGCTCACTCCCAGAAAGCAATTTGGCACCCCTGCTTTCCCTTCCCAATATCGAGTTTCAATCACTTATCCCCGGACAAACTCTGCCAGGGATGAAACCTCTGCCTGAAGGCGATATGCTGAGCACCGCAGAAGAGATCATGAAACTTGACCTTGTTATCTCCGTCGACACAGCCATCGCTCATTTGACTGGAATCATTGGAACCCCTCTCCTGCTTCTGAACCGCTTTGGCGGAGACTGGCGTTGGTCGGAGTTTTGCCAGTCTCACTGGTATCGGAATGTCACTGTTCTGAGACAGACTGAAAGCAATACGCCAGAAACAGCCTGGGATGCACCGATCAAGACAGCCATGGCGCATCTCCGGAATTTTTCTGAGGGATAATTTCTTGCTCAGAACATTTTTTCAACGTCGACATTTCTTCACACGAACAGGCCGATTGCTGGCGATGAAGCCGATTTTGCCATGCACCATGCCGTAGTGTTGGCCCGAACGATTCGGACACAGGAATAACTCTTGTCCCGCAATAAACAGCTGTAACCGGTGGTAACAGGCCGTCTATCTGGGCCGGCTATGGTTCTTGTAACACCAGCCAACATGAGGCTCATGAGAATGAATAAAAACAGTCGATCTGGATAATTTTTATTTTAAATGAATTCACAATACATAAATATTAATCATTTATATTGAAATAAAAATCGACAACACACTGCCCGCAACCATGCTGATTGGCAATCATTTTTCTGAATCAAAAAATGAGCCCACATTCTGTTTTCCATGAGATTTCGACCAAACTGTTACATTATTATCACGCATTATAGCCTTTTTATGCGCACTCATAACCACAAGTTATCACATGAGAAAAAATAATGTGTTGCTGCACAGAAATTTGAGCGTATATTTTGTAACGAATATGGAATGTAAGACTTAAGGAACAAAAAATCTGTATTACTCGGTAGTGCAGATGCATTCCTGACATATGACTATAAACGTGCGTTTTCCTGCCACCTCATGAAACAGAGATGACAATGAACAGACCTTCACTACGGAAGCGTTTTTCTTCCGGCAAAAAAAGCCTTCTTCTGGGCACAGCCATAACCGGCTGTATCATTGTCGGGTCATCAATGACACTTTCATCGGCTCTTTCAGCGACAACTTCTTCTGAGCACACAGGCAAACTGCACTCTGTCAGCAAGAAAAAAACTGCGACAGTGCAAAGCAAGTCGAAAACCTCCAAGACGCTGAAGACCGGGATTTCGAGCAAGGAAAACGAAAGCGTCACTGTTTCACGCAAGCGTTTCCAGAGCCGCGACGCTGAAGTCGCCATCTCTCGTGAAACAATGGATCACTTTGTGGCGGGAACCAACCCGATGCAGGTGCTGTCCATGACAACGCCGGGGGCCAATTTTGCATCGACCGATGCTTTCGGTCTCGATACATATGGCAACACATTTTACGTCCGCGGCTTCAATCAGATGCAGTTGGGAGCCACACTTGATGGCATGCCCATGGGAACCCAGGGGTTTGCCAACTACAATGGTGTTTCCATCACGCAGGCGATGATCCAGGACGATATTTCTGGCATGACCCTGTCCCAGGGAGCTGGCGCCCTCGATACCTTCTCCGCCCAGACGCTCGGCGGAGCCATGACCTATGCCTCTTCCGATCCCAAAGATAAGGCCGGCGGAAAAGTCAGCCAGACCTTCGGAAGCTACAGCGCCTACAGAACATATGGACGCGTAGACAGCGGTATCCTGAACAGCACAGGCACCAAATTTTATGCTTCTTTCGCCCGCACCAACACCAACATGTGGAAAGGCGCCGGAAACCAGAGCGAACTGCAGGCTGATGCCAAAATCGTTCAGCCCCTGGGTGAAAAAGGCAAACTGACAGGGTTCTTTGGTTACGGCAACTTCACCCAGGCCAATTACCTGACCTTGACAAAGAACATGTGGCAGACGCAGGGACGAAACACGACCTATCTCAAGCCTGATTACGAAAAAGCAAAACTCTGGGCATATTACGCTCAGTATACCGATCAGGTTCCTCCTGGGTATCAGGGCATCCTGTCCAATGATGAGATCGGCGACTACGCGTGGGATGCCTCTCAGGTGCAGAGGACATATGTTTCCTACGTGAAGGCTCAGTACGATCTATTCAAAAATGTTCATTCTGATACAATCGCTTTCGGGAACGTGAATAGCGCCATTCATGGTGGAACAAACAACTTTGTCACTTCACCCAGCGGCGGCCCTGTCAGTCTGAACGCTGACGGCACAGTCTCAGGCATCCCCATGGCTCTGTCTATGGCGCATGCCTATATGCAGAGACTTGGTTTCACCCAGAAATTCAGCATCGAAGCCCCACACCACAACCATATCGAAACGGGTATCTGGTACGAAAACAATAAGTGGGTTTATGATCAGCGCCTTTATGAAGACGGATTGTATTCCGGTCATAAAATGAATTCTGATTTCAAAAAGGGAACTGGCCACACCTGGTTTGAAGATACCTTCAACACCAACACGTTTCAGTTCTTTCTTCAGGATCGCTGGACAATCATCCCCGGTATGACTCTGTTGGCAGGTTTCAAGTCTCTGACCCAGACCACACATGGCGGAACGAAAGCCGACTACACAAACGAACTGACAGCAGCGGGCTGGAATACCTATTATCGACATGCCGTCAATGGATCTCTGACAGCATCAGCTGCATTCCTTCCTCACTTCAATTTTGATTGGCACTTCAAGCAACATCACGAATTATACTGGGATATTGCTGAAAATATGCGCGCTTATGACTATTACAATCAAATCGGAAGCAATCAGGCATGGGGCGGTCTTGGACATAATTCTCCCGGACAAACCGCACAGGATGTTTTTGACGCGAGCAAGAAAACACTGCGTCCGGAACGCACCTGGAACTATGTCGTCGGCTATCGCTTCGATTCAGAACCTTTCTCTGGATCTGTTGATTTCTACCACACTGATTATTTCAACCGCCTTGCCTCCATCACGGAAGGCTCTGCAAACGACGCGCATAATGCCTATCTGAACGTCGGTCGTGAAAGCATGGACGGTGTCGATGTTCAGGGCACGATACGTCCCTTCAGAGGGCTCGCGATCACAAACAGCTTCAGCTGGAACAATGCAGAATATAAGAGCAAGTCAATCAACTATTCTGGAAACAACTACAATATCAACGGCAAACATCAGGTCTACTATCCGAAATATATGTATAAAGCGAACCTGAATTATACTTATGAAGGGTTCATGTTTAACTTCAACGCCAACTACATTGGCTCTCGCCCAATGACATATTTGAACGATGAATATATTCCGGCTTATTGGGTGACCTCCCTGAACGTGGCCTATACTTTCGAAAAGCTTGGATTTGCTCATAATCTGAAAACCAGCCTTGGTATTACAAACCTGAATAATGCCAATTATATCGCTGGTGTTTATGGTGCAGCATCTGTCTCAGGTGATGATAACGCCAACCTGTTCGTCGGCGCCCCTCGTGAATTCTACGGCACTATCGCAGCAGAATTCTAAAAACAGGATCAACCGGGTGCAGAGATGCACCCGGTTTTTTCTATATTATGTACTGATTGAGAAAATACGATGCGAAGATATATTCCGGTCGCTATTTCCTTGTCTCTTGCTTCAGCATCCTTCGTCGCATTTTCTTCATCAGCACAAACGACTTCTGTTGTTGCTCCGGATATGCCGAGTCATTTTAAAGTCGAGGCAGACAGTTTCGATTATATCCGTCGAGATGCAGAAATCCCGATGAGAGATGGAAAACATCTCCATACAGTTATTATTATTCCAAAGAATTCTCATAACGCTCCAATTCTTCTGACCCGCACACCATATAATGCCGATGCCATGGTCACGCGTCGTTCCAGTGGCCACATGAGCAGTGCATTGCATGGCTATGACAACATGACAGATGTCATTGAAGATGGTGGTTATATCAGGGTTATTCAGGATGTGCGGGGAAAGTATGGGTCTGAAGGGGATTACGTCATGAATCGTCCCTTGCGTGGCCCTTTCAACCACACCGACACCGATCATTCCACAGACACATGGGACACCATCGAATGGCTTGTTCATAATATTCCAGAAAGTAATGGAAAAATCGGCATTATTGGCGTTTCATACGACGGGTTCACAGCTCTTGAAGCGCTGTTCAACCCCCACCCTGCCTTGAAGGTTTCTGTGCCAATGAATCCACTGGCTGATGGGTGGAATGGCGATGACTGGTTCCACAATGGTGCATTTCGTCAGCAGATGCTTCCCTATATTTATAACCAGGATGCTACCCGCAGCAACACCAAGAAATGGTGGAGCAATACCTACGACGACTATGATCTGTATATGAACGGAGTATCTGCGGGGGCTGTTGGGCAACAGCATGGAATGGATCAGATTGGCTTCTTCCGGCAATTGATCGCCCATCCCGCTTTTGACAGCTTCTGGAAAGATATGGCGGTCAATATTCAACTTGAAAAAATAAATCTGACAGTTCCCACAATGCTCGTACACAGCTTCTGGGATCAGGAAGACATCTATGGCGCCATAGCCAGCTATCGTGCTTTGGAAAAGCACCAAGGAAATAAAGATAATATTTTTCTGGTCATGGGACCTTGGCATCATGGCGGTGAAAGCAATGATGCCGACACTCTCGGCGCTATCAGATTTGGTTCTGACACAGGGCTATATTTTCGAAAAAGAATACTCGAACCATTTCTGGCGCATTATTTAAAGGACGATACAACACAGCCACTTCCTTCCCATATTACAACATGGAGAAGTGGAGAAAATATATGGGAAACAGCATCTGATATTCCTCCAGAAAAATGTTCTCCCTGCAACAAACTTTATGTCTCTGCAAATAACGGCTTAAGTCTTTCGAAAAAGTCTTCCGGAACTGCAGAGTATATTTCGGACCCAGCTCATCCTGCCCCCTATCTTCCACGTCCAAACCAGCAGGTTGGACACGAATCCGGTGATGCCTGGCCCAACTGGCTTGCCAGCGATCAACGTTCTTTTTCTGGAAGAACAGATGTCCTTACCTTCACATCATCCGTTCTGGATAAGCCATTTAAGATATCCGGACAGCCGGGCGTTCATCTGACTGCCTCGACAACGGGGACAGATGGTGACTTCGTTGTAAAACTTATTGACGTCTGGCCAGAGGAGGTCCCCGCCCAGCCGGAAATGGGTGGATATCAGTTTATGGTAAGCTGTGATATTTTTCGCGGACGCTACCGTAACAGTCTCGAGCATCCGGAAGCTATTCCATCCGGGAAAATGCAACTTTATGCTTTCAATCTTCCCATTACCAACCACACTTTCCTTCCGGGTCACAAAATTATGGTGCAGATTCAATCTGCATGGTTTCCTCTTTATGACCGTAATCCGCAGACCTATGTAGAGAATATCTTTCTGGCACCAGCCACTGCTTATAAACCCGCAAAAATCACTGTTGATCTAGCCAATACATGGATTGATCTTTCTAAGCCAACAGCAAGCACGCCACTTCAATAACATTAATCCCAAGGGCTTCATCGTTGACTCTCGTAAGAACACAGACGGTGCACGCACTCAGGTCGAAGATCTCCTGAATCTGTCGGACCGCTTGTCGCTTCACGACAGGCGTCACCACTTTTCCCAATGATCTCCTTCATCACTACATCCGCTAGAAGGCGCTTCAGGCGGATGTTTTCATCTTCCAGAACCTTTGATGCAGGCAATTCAAGGCCACCATAACGGGCTTTCAGTTGTAGAATGTCGCATCACTGATCCCGCGCTCGCAGCTCTTCATCCATCCGTATTCTTCTCGATCTCGCTCCAGTTTTATTCCGAAGAGCACGTCATTGCGATTAAGAGAGCTTGCATGGCTGTTGTTGTGCCAACTGTTTGCTATGATCATCAGATGCAGCGTAAAAAACACTCGAAAGCTGACTCTCTCAGGAAAACGTCCTCGTCCAGCCGACAGGAGTGGAAAAAGTTTCTTCCATTCTTCAGCATCATCCTGGCTCTGCTTTGTGGCTCGGCTGTCCTAAGGGTCTTTCTGACGTCACAGCACCATGGTCAGATTGGTGGCCCCTACACCCTGAGCAATGATCAGGGGCAGACCATCACTCAGCGAAATTTTCAGGGACATTATACGCTGCTGTATTTTGGCTATACGCATTGTGTTGATATCTGCCCCCTGACACTGGCGACTGTATCAGCCGCACTTGATGAGCTTGGGGAGCAAGGACGTGAAGTTATCCCTGTGTTTGTTTCCATTGATCCGAAACGCGACACGCCAGAGATTTTACGGGAATACGTCCAGCGTTTCTCCCCTCGCATTGTTGGCCTGACAGGTGATGAAACGCAGCTTCAGCCTGTTATGAAGGCCTTTCATGTTTCGGCTCGACGTCACTCCTCCAGCACTACGGATTATCTCGTCGATCATAGTTCGCTACTTTATCTGATGGATGGACAGAACCATTTGATTGGCATGATTCCCGTGGATAGCAGTGCCCATCAGATTGCCAGCGAACTTAGACGATTTTTACCATCATCCTGATACCAGCCTCAGGTCTCGCAAAGCTTGCGATAAATGGAGCTTGCAAGAAACAGAATGAACAGCGATGCGGCGAGTTCAGGTAGAACCATAGCCAGAATGATGAGAAGGGCTATTCCCACAATTCCATATCGCTGGGAGCGCAATGGAGGGGGTGCTCCCAAAGAGTTGGGGGGCTTTCGTTTCAACCACAATACAGTAGCCGCCGCACTCATCAACAGCAGGCCGGATGCAACCAGAAGATTGATGAACTGATTCATCCACCCAAAAAGCTGACCTTCATGTGCTGCGACGCCATAGCCAATAATCCGATCGATTAAGCCCTTTTCGGCAAAAGTCGTCCGTGACATCACATGCCCATCAGGCGTTACCGTCACGCTTTCACGCAGGGGGCGATTTTGCGTATCTGAACGGATCGTCCAGACATGACCGGACGGCGTAATCATGACCGGAGCAGGCAGGGAAAGAGCGGTTGCTGTCAGAGCGACAGTATCGAGACCTCCCGGCAAGAAGCTTCCAGATAGAGAAGCTGGGTCATCCGGCATGTCCATACCGGGCATATCCATACCACCTTTTGAAGGTAATTTCCGTGATGGCTCTACCGGGTGTCCGGCAATCACCGAAGCGGCTGGAACTGCGCCAATTTCCCAATCTTTAACTGAGGTCAGGCGACCAACCGTGTTTTCAACCGATTGCAGGGCATGTCCCCACACGAAAGACCAGGGCAGACCGGATGCCAGAAAAAGCACCAGAAACAGTGAGGTCCAGACACCGGTGACAGCATGCATATCCCGCCAGCGGGTCCGTCCATCTCCCCCAAGACGCGGATAAATAACTCCAGCCAGTCCGCTATGATGACGTGGCCACCATAACAGCAGGCCTGTCGCGACAAGGACGATGGTCCATGACGCAACCATTTCCATAATGACAGAACCTACATTCCCCAGCAGCAACTGGCCGTGCAGCCGAAAGACGAGCCGTTCAAACCTTTCTTCTTCCAGAACAGTTTTCAGAACAACATGGGAATTTCTATCAACATAGACACGGACGGCTTCCCCATCCGGTCGAGTGACAAGAACGCGTGCTGCACTGTGAGACGTGCGAGGAAGCTCGTAAGCCAGAAAGGAGCTTTGAGGCACTGCCAACAAGGCTGCCTGAACGTCACGCTCGGGAGAAGGTGACAGAACTGCTGGTAAATGGTCATACCGCCAGTCGATCCAGTCATCGATCTGTGGTTTGAAGAGATAAACCGATCCTGTCAGCGACAGAAACGCTACGAAAGGCAGACAGAACAGTCCGGCAAAGAAATGCCAGCGCCAGAGAGTGCGATGATCCGGCCAGAGAGATAAACCATTCAAGATCATGATAATATTCCTCAGAACCTGATCCGTACACCACCGAAATACGCGCGGGGTGAGCCTGCGTAAATCGATCCTGTGCTATCCATGAGTGTGGTGGCGCCAGCCTGTTGTCCGTTGGACAACAACTTGTCGCTGATATTCGTGGCACCTGCGATATAGGTCTGGTTTGCGACGTTCTGCACTTCGAAATACCAGTGCAGCCGATGGGCCCAGCCGAACCGGGCGGGCGGATCGTAATGCACTTCAAGATTTAGTAATGCATAACCCGGTGCTTTCAGGCGATTGGCGTTATCCAGCCAGTAAGAATCCCGCCAGGTAACTTCCGCATATCCACCCAGCCCTTCCAGCGGTCCGTCAGGCTGATCATAAAGAAAACGGGCATTCAGAAAGTTGGGAATAACTCCTGGAATATAACGACCTTTACGGCTGAAACTGCGTGAGAATGTGCTGTTGGAAAGAACCTCGCTATAATTGGTGTAAATCTGATTGTCGTATGTATAGCTCAGCCTGACCCGGCCACCCGGAAGGCGTTTCGGCAGCGGTTTCCACTCTGCTCCCAGAACAACACCGCGATGCTCGGACGATGGCGCATTGAAAGTATAGGAGCCAACCGTGTTGACTCCTGCAGATTGGCTGACCAGTTCGTTTTTATAAAATTCGTAAAAGCCCGTTACCTGAATGCTGATGTTGGATGACGGATGCCAGTCCATGCCAAGATCTATGCCGACACTTGTCTGGCTTTTCAGTTGCGTGTTGTTTCCATATTGCCCCTGTGGAGTAATGAAAAGATTGGAAGATGACGGTGTTCCATAGGCCGTGCCAACACGCGTATGCAGCGTCCAGTTTTTTGACGGTGTGTAAATCAGCGCTCCTTCCGGAGCGAGATTAAAATAGAAACGATTGGCTGTGATGATGCGCTGGGCATTTGCCGTGGCGGAATAGCCGTAAAGCATTTCAGTCGCACCGATGTCGGAATATGTGCCACCAAGTCCCACTACGATGTGCCAGTTGGGTGCGAAATGCCAGTCTTCCTGAAAACGGGCACCAAGATTCCACTGATGCCCATAACTTTCTGAACTCATGGCACCACGTGTCGCACCACCAAGAGGCATGACGTTATAGGTCTGATAACCAAAATCGAGATAATCAAAATTAACGCCAGCGAATGTCTCCAACGCCTTCCCTGCAAGCTTGGCATGGTTGGTTATATCACTGCTGACATTGTAGGAATTATACGGGCCGACATATGCCGTGGGCGAGGTCGGCTGATCAATGTGACGCTGATCATAAGTGAACTGATTGCGCCATGTCGTAAAGCTGTTGAAATCATGTTCCCAGCGCAGACCGACGACCGTGCGTCGGTCGAAACGCCCCAGACCGGCAGCTTCAGGACTCATGGCGATCTTTGTCCCATAGCGGCCATTAACCAGAAGACTCACGGATGCACAGCCTGCTGCTGCACTGGATGCATTGGCGCAACCCTGCTGATATGGATTGGCGTGATACTGATTGAGTGACAGTCTTACGGGCAGGAAAGCATCAGTGACGTTATTCACGAATTTCAGAATGAGCCGGTCGGATGAGGTCAGGTTGACGCGAAGCCGCACATTTTCTGTCGAAGTATTGTATCGGCTATTTGCGATGAATCCATTTCCACGAACATCGCTTCCAAAGATCATCAGATCATAACGCTTGTTGCCCAAGCCGAGAGTTACATAATTATTGAACATTCCGAAGCTGCCGAAATCGGAACCCAGCTCCAGCCCGTTAATATCGGCTCCCTTACGGGTGCGGAAATTGATCGCGCCATTTATGGCGTAATTGCCATAGAGGGTCGAGGCAGGTCCTTCGAAAACGTCAACTCCCTGATAGGCATGGGGATCAATCAGATCAGCCCGGGCGGTCCCGTCAGGCTGGGTCATGGGAAAACCATCTTCCAACACCTGTAGATTCTTCAGGCCATAGGACTGACGGTCTCCCGATCCACGCACGGATACCACGGTATCACGGGGACCATTCCCCTGAGTGAAGCTTACGCCGGGAATGGTCACCACCATGTCGGCAACACTCTGACCAACCTGGTTCGCGAAATCACGCCTGTCCGAGCTATATGTTGTTTGGCCTACCGGACGTGTGAGAGCAGATGATTGATTTACTCCCGTCACCAGAATCTTCTCAGTTTTGGCTGGAGTTTTTCCTGTTTTGGACGAAGAAACGAGTGGATGACGTCCTGAAGCGCGGGTTTCTACGTTCTCCGTAGCAGCCTGGGCGGATTTAGACGCTGGCATGATGGCGACAACCACCATCATCCCGCAAAGCGCACGCGAAACATAAATCGTATGAAACATGAAGCTGGACCTGAAATAAGCAGCACAGAAGGCTTGCATGCATGGCACGCAAGCGGCTCTTTCAATTCAGGTCGACAGGAGGCCCCTGCGGGCAGAGTGATGTCCGTTTTGGATGCGGGGGACCGCGGATAGGCGCGAACATCCACGGCTGACAAATTTCGGAGACAACACGCCCCATAAAAAAACAGAAAGCAACAGCCAGAACCAGAAGTTCAAAAACTTCAGATAAAAGAAAGTCATCATCTTCTGGATTGGAGGAATGGTGATGCTGACCGTCCGGATCAGACGATGTCTCCTGCTCTTCGCAAAGAATAGTCAGTTTTACGAGGTTTTTAAGGGGATCATCAAACAGCCTCGTTGGAGAAACGATCCCGCCAAATGTCAGTCGCGCAATCAATGCCAGCATAACGAGAGGCCAGAAGGCCATCAGGTAGACTGAAGTGGAAGCGCGCGGAGACATATGCCACCGTTACATCAGGTTCTCTTGGTTAGCTAGACTTATGAAGTCATGCACCGCCCTGCCTGTTATGATTTGCGGGCTTACCGTTGAAGGTGCGGCTGTGAGTGAGATGTTTTTCTGTCTCAACGGCAAATGGATCAGATCAGGCTGTATCCCGCCTGGCACTGCTTCCCAAAAGGAAGGAATTCATTGCTATTACAGCGTCTAATCTTTTGTAATCGGTCATATTAAGACGCAGGCAGGATGATCTGGAAAGCGCAAGCAAGATGTCGACCTCTCGGCATCAGGTCACAATGACATCGTGGGACATAGGAGCTTCGGATGCTGGTTGATGGGCAATGGGTTGAGAATTGGCAACCTGTTCAAGCCAAGGACTCAAAAGGAGGGTTTGTCCGCCAGACGTCTTCTTTCCGGAACTGGGTGACTCCTGACGGCAGTCCTGGCCCCACGGGAGAAAGTGGCTTTAAAGCCATAAAAGGCCGCTACCATCTTTATGTCGCCCTGATTTGTCCCTGGGCTTCGCGCACGCTTATCGCCCGCAGCCTGAAATTACTGGAAGATACTGTATCAGTATCAGTCGTCGAACCAGTCCTTACCGATCAGGGCTGGCGCTTTGGCGACTATCCCGGCGCGGATATCGATGCACTCAATGGCGCGACATGGATGCACGAACTCTATACCCGCGCCGATCCGCACTATACCGGTCGCGCCACGGTTCCGGTCCTGTGGGACCGAGAAAGACGAACGATCGTGAACAATGAATCTGCCGATATCGTGCGGATGTTCAATTCGGGATTTGGTGCGCTGGCGTCCTCGAACGTAAATCTTTATCCCGAAGCCCACCAAGGCGAAATCGACGCCCTGAACAACACAATGTATACCCGCCTCAACAACGGCGTTTACCGTGCCGGATTTGCAACGACCCAGTTGGCCTATGAGGAGGCCTTCGAAGATGTCTTTGGCATGCTGGACATCTTGGAAGAACGTTTGTCCGGCGGTGCCCCATGGCTGGTTGGGGAGCAGTTGACGGAAAGTGATATCCGCCTTTTCGTGACGCTGGTCCGTTTCGATGCGGCCTATCATGGGCTATTCAAGTGCAACCTCCGCCGCATTGCGGATTATCCGAACCTGAGCCGCTATATGGAACGGATGCTGGAGGTAGGGGGTGTCGCGGAAACTGTCAGCCTCAATCATATCAAGCACGGCTATTATTCAATCAAAGCACTGAACCCGAATGGCATCGTTCCCCTCGGGCCAGACCTTGCATGGGCCGACAAGCTACCCTCGCCACGCCATCTCTCCGGAGCAGAAGCATGAGTGACGGACTGATCATTTTCCTGCACGGGGTCGGTAGTCAGGGAGCTTCCTTCTCTCCTCTGCTGACACAATGGGCTGTAGATCTACCGACGATCGCCCTCGCCGCTCCTGATGCACCGTTCATGTTCGACCTTGCCCCAGCCGGGAGGCAATGGTTCAGCATCAAAGGCGTGACAGAGGCCAACCGAGCAGAACGGATCGTTGCTGCACGACAGGCTTTTGACAATATGCTCCAGTCATGCATCGCAGACGCAGGCTTCGGAAACAGGCTGGATCGGGTGGTTCTTGTGGGTTTTTCCCAGGGATCGATCATGGCGCTGGATGCTGTTGTTTCCGGCCGCTGGCCCGTGGCTGGCGTGGTTGCCTTTTCCGGACGGCTTGCCTCGCCCCCTTTATATGCGCCATCCACGGAAACACGCATTCTGCTGATCCATGGCGATGCGGACACTATCATGCCAGTTCAGGAAGCCCAGAAGGCCGAGCAGATTCTGACGACAATCGGCATGACCGTCACATGTGACATTCTGCCCGGCGTCGGCCATACTCTGACAAATTCGGGAGTGAAGCGGGCACAGGAATTCATACAGTCCCTTTTGCTTCCGGGTTCGGTATCCTAAGGACCTGTAATTTGGATCGTCTGAGCCTTGACCGTCTGTTCGTCGCCGTTCTGGAAACGCGAAGTTTTATCGCGGCATCCGGGCGGATGGGGGTTAGCAGCGGCCAGGCGTCGAAAATGTTGTCCCGCCTTGAAGCCAATCTGGGCGTGCAACTGATCAAGCGGACGACCCGCGCACTCTCTCCTACCGAGATCGGTCAGGTTTATTATGAGCGCGTCAAGGTTCTGCTCGAAGAACGTGATGCGCTTGACGCGTCCATCCGACAGACATCGGGCGCACTTTCGGGCCGACTGCGAATAACGGCCCCGATGTCCTTCGGTGCTATCCAGTTGGTGCCGGCGCTGCTCGCTTTTGCGGAAGAGTATCCCGGTATCAGCCTTGATGTCAGCTTTTCGGATCGGCTAGCAGACCTGGTGGAAGAGGGTTTTGATGTCGCCGTGCGCATCGGGCATCTGTCCGACAGCAGCCTGATTGTCCGCAGGCTGTGCGATGCCCGGATCGTCACCGTCGCCGCCCCTACTTACCTCACGACCCATGGAGTCCCCCTCCGGCCGGAAGAACTGTCGCAGCATACATGCATCATCGACACAAATTTCCGCGCACCTCACACCTGGTCTTTCCGTGATGACACATCGGGGCAGAATATCCAGGTTCCCGTAACGGGACGCATCGCCTTCTCGAACGGGGAGGCCTGTCTGACGGCAGCTGAACGGGGTCTGGGAATAGCCTGCCTGCCCAGCTTCATCGCAGGCACGAAAATACGGGAAGGCAAGCTGACGCCCCTGCTGCGCAACTTTGAGCCTCCCGCGCTGGGAATACACGCTCTTTATCCACCCGCGCGGCATCTTGCCGCAAAAGTAAGGGCACTGTCCGATTTCCTCCTGGATTATTTCAAGAGCCGGGCAAAGTGGGACGAAGGCTGGTAATCTTCCCTCACGGCTCTGAAGGCAAAACCGGCAATTCGGCGCTTTCGTCCAGAGCCGCGCTGGGCGATGATGGCCGACGCAGATCAAACATGGACGTCTCAACCACTTCTGAATACCATCCTGCCCCGCCTGCTCTCAGAACAGGACGCGCCGCAGCCGTTTCATAAATTCCCTTATTTAAAAAAGAACGATCTATATGGACCGTCACCACTTCTCCCAACGTTAACCAGCTTTCCATGCGCTCCCCGGAAGCCGTCTCAAGCTGGATGATCTGTGTCACGCGGCACTCGAACTGCACCGGACTGGCAGCAACTCGTGGCGGCCGCACGTGACAGGACGGAATTTTCGCCAGCCTTGCCACATCAAATTCATCAATTTGCCGATCAAATGCGGCAGATGACAGATTCATCCGCCCGACCAACGGTTGCGTGACCAGATTCCAGACGAATTCTCCGGTCTGCTGCGCGTTCCGGACCGTATCTTTCCAGCCGATCGAAGAAAATCCGATAATCGGTGGAGTATAATTGAACGCATTGAAAAAACTGTACGGGGCCAGATTGGGCACACCCTCCGTATCAACCGTCGCAATCCACCCGATAGGCCTTGGCGCGATGATGGCATTAAAGGGATCATGCAGAAGACCATGTCCGTCTTCAGGCCGATAAGTGTGAAAACGATCGTCTGACATGCCAGTCCTTTCAGGAGTGTTCCCGTCTGGCACCTTATCCCGTTGGGCAGAAAAGTCTCAAAGGATATAAGAAGATATCGGCGGGGAACGAGAGCAGCCCCGATGGTCTTGATTGCCGAACAGGTTCTCACAGAGATCAGGGTATATAACCGGATCCGACTTAACCCTACCTGACGGCACAGTGTGTCGTCAGCTAATCCCTGAGAGTTGTACTTTCTAGCATCCTGAGGTGACTGTTTTCCTCTTTTACGGGAG
>JAAYUA010000122.1 GCA_012517935.1 Acetobacter sp.
GGACAGCATCCCAGCTTTTCAGATCAGCAGCGGCGGCAAGCGCGGCCTGGCATTCCTTGCGCAGGATATCGGGATCTTCGGTCATGGAACCTCAGCGTGCGAAAACGGAGACAGACATTTATGCTGCGCGAATACCCGCTTCGGAGCTTCGGGAAAACCCTCTGCGACCGAATTCTAAGGATTCAGCGTGGATCAGGTGCTCTTCCGAAGAGCCTGTCCACAAGAAGCATTGCACCACCCGGCAGAGACAGAAACATTTCCAGAAGGCCCATGGTTCCGATCCTGTGATCTGCCGGCCTCATGATTTCACAACTGGCGATTTCCTGAATGAATTATAATTCAAATTCTTATATCCCTTCCATGATCCAACGACCGGCAGCCAATCGCCGGCCCTTTTTTTCCATGCATATTGCTCGTGCTGCACTTCTCCTGACCGTCAGCAGCCTGACCGCCCCCTCTGTCCGGGCAAGTTCCGTCCTTCAGGTCGACGCCATTTCCGGTTCAACGATCGTCGCCGGGTCCGGCATGACCCTGCAACAGATCGCGACAGATACCAGCGCAAATACCAGTACTCTCAGCACCATTCAGGCAACAGCCAACGCAGCCCTGAACGTGGCTTCCTCTGCCGTGCCGTCTTCAAGAGTGGGCGTCAGTGGCGGCGTGGCCGGTCTGAACACCAGCGGCAAAGTCACGGCCCCGATTTCGACCAGCAATGTCGATGCATCATCCGGCGCCACATTCGGATGGAATAATGCTCTGACCTGGACCACCAGTTCTGGCACAGGCACACAATACGCAAATCCCAAGGTTTCTCTCGGCCAGCCCTGGCAAATGGGTGTCACCAGCAGCGGCACAGCCGTCAGCGATGATTACATGCCACCCTGGAGCATGCGTCTGGGCGGGTCTCAGGAATATGACGGCGTTCCTCTTTTTGTGCACAATATTCCCTATGGTCCTGCAAACATGGGCATCGTGGACGGTGTTTTCATGCAGAGCCAGAACATGCGTGGTTCCGAAGCCGGCATCGGTCCTGATGGGCAGAACACCATCGCAAATTATGACAATTTCGATGCCGTGGCCCGCTACACCATGGCTGGACCAGCCACACCACAGATTATCGCGACGGCAACTTCCGACTTCACCCAGCCCGACGGCATGGATCACACCCCGACATTCACGGCATCGGGCGCAACCTTTTCCAACCCGCTGCCACAGGCATGGTCGGAATGGATCATCCAGCATCCACATGCCCACATGATGACCAACGAAATCGGCAGCTCTTCAGCGAAGATCAACACTTATGTCGGGCAGTTGACCGGATACACGCTCGACGCCAACGGTCTGGTGAAGGGAATCACCACGGATGGCTGGCGCATCATGACCTCGGGAAATACGTCTTCCGGCCAGATCCCTGGAACAACAACCGTGGACGGTTCGACTCCCGCGCTGGATTCCGTCTGGAGTTCGTTCTCCCACCCCGCACTGATGATGGGCCTTTATACCAAAGCCTTCGGTCAGAATATCATCTGCCATCTGACCGGTGCTGAACCGAACTATGCACCGGGAGATATCAATTACCCGACGGGCAACACCCTCAATCAGGTCCATTCCTGCACCGCTGAAGAAATCGATCTGTGGAACGATGGCAAAGGTCCGATCGATTATCTTCAGGGGCCATCGATTGTTTACGCTGGCCCGCGCCCAGGCGCTTCCAGCGACAGTTTCGATATCGCGCTTTCCGGTGGCAACGAAACGATGATGAAGGTTCAGGGCGAATGGTGGTCGGATGTCATCGACAGCCGTGGACTGACGGTCTCCGGTTATGCCGGACCGGATTACGCTGCCGGTTCAACCAAGGTCGTCGCAGATTTTGAATCGTCCAATCGTCCCGGATGGGATGCGGATTCAGCAATGCCGACCTACTCCCATAACCTTCAGTTCATGATCTGGCACAAGCGGAATCAGGATGATTCCACAACATCCAACCAGAACAAGACCTCTGATATCACCACCAATATCGGTATGCTGCTTGATGATCGAATCACATCGGGCAAAGTGGCGATCAATTCAGAAAGCAATGTGCAGGAACATATCGAACTCAATCCTTCAGCCTATCCAAACGGCATCGGCCTGTGCGGGTATAATGACTGCGGTTTCTATGTGGACAGCAACAGTCACCCTGTGGCGACGCAGGACACGACAATCGCTGCGGGCAAATCGCTCTATTTCAGCGATAGCAATGCCACCATGCGCGGATCACTTTATGCGGGAACCGATGGTGCACTGCATCTGAACTCTGCCTCCGGCTCAACCGGCGCGATCTCGGTTGATGGACACATGACCATCAGCGCCCCGGTAACATACTCCGCACACAGCTACTCCAGCCTGTCCAGCAGTGGTCTTGCCGCAGGAAGCCAGAGCTGGTGCTCAGACTGCTATTCCAGCAGCAACACGGCCTCAACCCGAGGCATTCCGGTCTGGTGGAACGGCTCCTCCTGGACGGATGCTCTGGGGCAGAATGTGAAACACTGATCTTCCAAGGGACTCCCGAACATAATGTCGGGAGTCCTTCAAGATATCGATGGCACGGTCAGAAAATCCGCTTCTCTGATATCGGCTTTTACAGAAGCGTTGAAATGCGCAGCTTTATCTGTCTGCAAGACAATCATGACCTCTGAATGGTCACGTGGCGCTATATTCTGGCCTCATCGACTTCAAACGAAATCATTCATCTTCGCAAAAAAAGAGCCTGCACTCCTCAAGGAATGCAGGCCCTATCACTCAAAAAATCTGAGTAAAGCTCAGGCGCGACGAACAATAATACTTGCGTTCGTGCCACCAAAACCAAAGCTGTTCGACAGCGCCATGTTGACCTGACGCTCCTGAGCCTGATGCGCCACGCGATCTATGACGCTTTCACGCGAAGGTTCATCCAGATTCAGTGTTGGCGGAACAACACCGTCACGCATGGCCAGCAATGAGAACATCGTTTCGACAGCACCCGCCGCCCCAAGCATATGCCCGGTCGCAGACTTGGTGGACGACATCGCAAGCTGCGACGCTGCATCACCAAACAGGCGCTCAACAGCCTCAAGCTCCAGATCATCGGCCATGGTCGAAGTGCCATGCGCATTCACGTAACCGATCTGGTCAGGTGTGACACCAGCGCTTTTCAGAGCTGCTGTCATGGCGCGGAACGCACCATTATGACCTTCAGCAGGCGCCGTGATGTGATGCGCATCACCCGACATGCCGTAACCGATGACTTCGCCATAGATCTTGGCACCACGGGCCTTGGCATGCTCGTATTCTTCAAGCACGACAATGCCGGAACCTTCACCCATCACAAAACCGTCACGATCACGATCCCACGGACGTGAGGCCTTGCCGGGCGTCTCATTGAAACCGGTCGACAGCGCACGCGCTGAGGAGAAGCCGGCAATACCCAGAGGGCACACGGTCGCTTCCGCACCGCCCGCCACCATGACATCGGCATCGCCGAGCATGATAAGACGCGCAGCATCGCCAATTGCATGAACGCCAGTAGCGCATGCCGTTACAACCGAGTGATTCGGTCCCTTGAATCCATATTTAATGGAAACATGACCTGAAACCAGATTGATCAACGCTGATGGAATGAAGAAAGGGGACAAACGACGTGCCCGCCCTTCATGCACAGTGATCGAGGCATCATAAATGGTCTGAAGACCACCAATGCCGGAACCGATCATCACGCCTGTGGCGCAAAAATCCTCTTCCGTCTGGGGTTTCCAGCCCGAATCCTCAACGGCTTCCTCCGCCGCGATCAGACCCAGATGGATAAAACGATCCATCTTCCGTTGATCCTTGACGGAAATCCATTCATCAAGCGTCAGTTTGCCTTCGGAGCGAGGTCCTTCCGGAACCTCTCCAGCAACATGAGAAGGAAGCGATGCAGGGTCAAACGAACGGATTTTTCCAATTCCGCTCTCGCCCGCAATCAGCCGCTTCCAGATATTTTCCACGCCAAGCCCAAGAGGGCTCACCATGCCCATCCCGGTCACGACAACGCGTCTGCGATCCGATCCCGATCCAGCTGACTGCAGCAACCCGGCCCGCTCCCTTTTCAAATTTTATCAGAGGACCCGTTTATTCCCGGGCCCATAACCAGTTTCAGGCTGAAAATCAGGCCTTGTGCTTTTCGATATAATCGATCGCGTTCTGGACAGTGGAGATTTTCTCGGCTGCGTCTTCCGGAATCTCGACACCGAAGGCTTCTTCGAAAGCCATAACCAGCTCAACCGTATCAAGGCTGTCTGCACCCAGATCATCAATGAACGATGCTTCCGGGGTCACTTTGCTCTCTTCAACACCGAGATGCTCGACAACGATGTTCTTAACCTTATCAGCGATTTCGCTCATCTGTTCTGCTTCCTGTCTGCCCGGATAATGACACGGGCGGCTTGATGATCACTTGTCCCGTCTGCCCTGAACCTGATTCAGACCAGACATTCACGTATCGACGGGACTGCGGCGGCGCTTAGCACGGTTTTCCCGGCAACGCCAAACTGCCACCAGCAGTCCCTTACTGCAAACCCATTCAGACCATGGCCATCCCGCCGTTCACATGCAAGGTCGTCCCGGTCACCCAGCCCGCTTCATCAGACGCAAGATAGAGCACCGCTGACGCAATATCTTCAGGAGATCCCATGCGTCCAAGAGGAATCGACCCAAGCAGCTTTTCTTTCTGGGCGTCCGGCAGGACATCCGTCATCGCCGTTGCCACAAAGCCCGGCGCAACGACATTCACCGTCACCCCACGGGAGCCAGCTTCCTGAGCCAGTGATTTGCTCATTCCGATCAAACCGGCCTTTGCAGCGGAATAATTGGCCTGCCCGGCATTGCCTGTCGTTCCGACAATCGATGCGATGCTGATGATCCGCCCTGCCCGACGACGCAACATTCCCTTCAATGCAGCGCGGCAAAGACGGAAAGGAGACGCCAGATCAACATTCAGGACGCGCTCCCAGTCCTCGTCCTTCATCCGGATCGCGAGTGTATCACGCGTCAAGCCCGCATTATTGACAAGAATATCAAGCGGCGCTCCCGCAGCTTCCTCTGCCCGCCCGACAAGCGCATCCGTTGCCGCAGCATCACTCAGATCCGCTGTTACCACAAACGCACGTTCACCAAGCTGTGCCGCCAGTTCCTCAAGCACTGCTGCGCGCGTGCCTGACAAAACCACCTTCGCGCCCTGCGCATGCAGAACGCGAGCAATCGCAGCACCGATTCCACCAGTCGCACCAGTCACCAGTGCAGTCTTGCCTTCAAGACTAAACATCATAATTCTCCTTCCGCCTCGGCTGGCCTGAAATCCATACCGGGGCAGGCTACACCGTATGTCAGAGTGACTTCAGAAATGCCTCAATATCACCCACAGAGCCGACGGAAACCGTTTCGGCATCTGGCGTGATCCGACGAACAAGACCCGAAAGGACCTTTCCGGCACCGATCTCGACAAACAGCGTAATGCCCATCGCGGCCATTGCTTCAACGCTCTCACGCCAACGCACGGTCCCCGTTACCTGATCCACAAGAAGACGACGAATCATGTCCGGCGCCGTGACCTTTGCCGCAGTGACATTCGCAACCAGAGGCACGACAGGCGCAGATACGTCCGCTCTTTCCAACGCTTCTCCCATCGCATCAGCCGCAGGACGCATCAGAGAGCAGTGGAACGGGGCGGAGACCGGCAGCTTCACAGCGCGCTTAACGCCCAACTCCTTGGCAATGGCAAGCGAACGGTCAATCGCTCCGACCTGGCCGGAAATAACGATCTGACCGCCCCCATTGTCATTGGCGATTTCAATCAGTTCGTGTCGGTCCGGTCCACCTTCGACCACCAGAACGGCAGCGCGACGACAAATTTCTTCCGCCTGCTCCTGCGTCACACCGATCAGCGCAGCCATTCCACCTTCTCCGGCCGGAACAGCCTTCTGCATTGCCTGCCCACGCAGACGGAGCAGACGCGCAGCTCCAGACAGACTGAAGGAACGTCCAGCAGCAAGGGCGGAATATTCACCCAGCGAATGGCCGGCAAGCAACGCAGCGGCCTGCGTGATATCCAGACCACCTTCCTTCTCCAGAACACGAAGAACGGCCATGGAAACAGCCATCAAGGCAGGTTGCGTATTCTCTGTTTTCGTCAGGTCTTCCGCCGGACCTTCAAAGATGACGGCTGAGAGCTTCTGTCCCAGCGCATCATCCACTTCTTCGAATACTTCACGTGCGGCAGGGAATGCCGCAGCAAGA
>JAAYUA010000123.1 GCA_012517935.1 Acetobacter sp.
GTTCTGGGATGACATTACAGCATCGTATGGATACAAAAGTCGTGATGTGGCCTGGAAAAAGTTTGACCTCGTAGCCGCATCATGGCGGTTTGATTCGACGAATGATATCGAATTGTTAAGCACAAAAAGCTCTCGTGGTGGAGGGCACTCGGCATGGCCCAGAAACCGAAATGAGGGGCGCGTTTTTTCTGTCCCGATAGATGCTCCGGACAGGGACATCGGTGAGACGGTCCTGAAAGCCTTTGCCAAATGCGAAGGACCGGGCAAATCCACAGAGCCCCTGTTCCCTTGATGCTTACAGCAGAAAACTTATACAGTTGCTCATTTGGCAAGCACCAGACCACTTACTGGAGGGCGGTCATGGCCCTGTCTCAGTCTGATCGGGCACATGGTGTCATTCAGGATGTTTCTAGGCCGACTGGCGACAGGTCCCGCCGGACACCGCCGCATTCCAGACGGCAGGCACGGCTCTCTATATTCTCTCCTATACCTGGACTACCACCATACAGCCGATTAACTCGCTGCAGAAGCGGCTGCCTATACAATATTAACTTGGTATCATGATGAAGAAGCCAAAACAATTCGCTAAAGTCCCCCCTCCAGGCACGAAGCGCAAGTCGTGTTCGGTCAATCGCACGGACAGATACATAACCATTATCTCGGAAGAAATATGGGGGGGAATGTATTTCTCACGTCGCGGTCTGGCGATCCATGCGACACGGGATGTGACGCCTGAATGGATCGGCGCAAACATAAGGCAAGCTCTTGAAACCAGTGAGTATTATTGCCCGCCTCCTGGCGTTCCAATTGACCGGGAACAGCGCATTGCCATGGAAGAAAAATCTATCGAGCGGCGTCTCGCCTTCTGGGACGCAGTTGCCAGCATCTACGGCTATAAATCAAGAGAGTTAGCCTGGAAGAAAAAAGACCACGTTTTCATTAAGTGGTGGTACGAAATAGAGACCGACATCATCATGAAAGCGTCCAAAAGCTCCATTACCGGTAATCATTCCGCATGGCCGCTGGACAAGAATGAGGGCCGTGTCTTTCGCGTCTCTTTTGTCGCCTCCGACGAAGAGATTGGCAATACGGTCCTACAAGCTTTAGCCAAATGTGAAGGTCCGGGTAAATCTACTGAGCCTCTATTCCCGTGAACGTTTGTTACAAAAAACTTAATGTTCCAATCAATTGATTTAAGTGGGTAGCGGCAGCTATTATGGTGTGTCATCAGTTAACTCCAATGATAGCGGAGACAAGTTGTACTGCCATGAAGACGGTTGATTTCAGCTTGTCGTAGCACGTTGCGATACCTCTGAACTCTTTAGTCTGGCGAAGCAGCGTTCGATGCCATTTCTTTTCTTCTAAAGAAATAACAGGATTTTTCGGGGATTGCGTCGGTTTTTCCTGGAGGGGATAACCGGTGTGATCCCCCGTTTTTCAATGAGCGGATCAGCATCATAAACCTTGTCGGCGATGAAGGTCTCAGGATCGCCCCTCACCGAGCAATGGCTCTGCTTCTTGTGATGTCGGCCTTTGTCAGGGTGTCAGGGAAAGAGCCCCAGCCTTTTCCGAAGCATCGACAATGGCATGGATTTTGGTGGTCAGTTCGTCACGGGATCGGCCGATGGCTTGATCTTCTCCCTTTTTTACGGGTGCCCGTACTATGCTGGTGGGCACGGATGATCGTGCTGTCGATCATCATGCATTCGTTGTCATGGTCAGCAGCCAGATGCTGGAAAATTCGTTGGATCACAGCGCTTTCACATCAGGGACGCAGCCGCCGGTGCACGTTCTTCCATTCTCCGAACCGGACAGCCGCCAGTTTGACTGTTTTTCTGGAGCTCGGCATGACGCAGGCAGACGGCTTTCCTGTCGGATTGGTTATGTTCTGCCACATCGTGTATCAGATCATTATTGGCCGGAAATTGTGTCAGAGCCGTCTTTGCTCATGTTCCGGCGTGGATGATTCTCTTTGATCAGGGATATGTCTGGAGATTTTGATGTCTGGTAAACGTATTCTCATTCTTGCAGGTGATTTCGTTGAAGATTACGAAATTATGGTTCCTTTCCAGATGCTGTTGATGGTCGGGCATCATGTGGATGTTGTTTCTCCTGGCAAGAAGGCAGGCGAGAAAATAGCGACGGCTATCCATGATTTCGAAGGTCATCAGACCTATACTGAAAAGCCGGGCCATGCGTTTGCGCTCAACGCGACTTATGCCGGCGTAAAAGCTGACGATTATGACGCATTGCTTATTCCTGGAGGACGCGCACCGGAGCAGCTTGGTACATATGACGATGTGCTGGAACTGGTTCGCGCATTTGCGCATGATGAGAAGCCAATTGCAGCTGTGTGTCATGGAGCGCAGTTGCTTGCTGCGGCAGGTGTTATTTCTGGTCGCAGGATTTCTGCTTATCCAGCTTGTCGTGCGGAAGTGTTGCTGGCAGGAGCAGATTATCAATCGATCGCCATGGATGAAGCTGTGACGGATGGAATATTTGTCACCGCCCCGGCATGGCCCGCGCATCCAGCCTGGATTCGTCAGTTTCTGGATGTTCTTGGAACCGAGATCAAACTCTGAAAGAAAAATCTCTTCTGTCTTGATGGCTGTCTGTTTTTGAAACAGCAAGCCAGCGAGACTAGCAGTATTTCTTCTTCAATAATCATACAACAAAGCCGCGGCCCCAAATGGAGCCGCGGCTTTGTTCGTAATCTGGGTCCAGAGGGAGATCAGCCGCGCAAGGCTGCCTGTAATGTTGTGCCCAAAGTTGCGGGTGTTGGTGCCATGTGAACA